>NZ_VHLC01000027.1:0-89036 GCF_006547355.1 Myxococcus sp. AB036A
CCACCCACAGCAGGGCGACTGGAAGAAGCCCCGTCCAGAGGTTGCCACGCCCACCACGCCGAAATGGCCCCATGACACGCTCCAAGGAGCCTGCTCCCGTCCACCGGAAGCGAGGCCCTGGGAACCTAAGCAGCGTGTCCAGCCCCCGGCATTCCCCCCCAGCCCAGGGGCACTGTCACATGGCAGGGGGGCATCCAGGCGATCAGCGCGCCCATGTGCCCCAGCGTGCCGGGGTGTGCGGCAGCGGAATAGGTCTCCCCCCGAACGGTTGGCAGCGCACGCCTTGGCACAGGGGTGGCGGAATCCTTTGGTCCCAGCGCCGCCCACGAATTAAGAGAACCCTTCCATGGAAAGCGCCGCCCCCGACTCTCTGCCCGTGCCCGACGCCTCGAGCGACGACCTCCGTGCCGTCGAGGAGCTCGCCCAGGCTCGCAACGAAATCGTCGCCCAGATTGAAAAGCGCGTCGTCGGTCAGCGCGAGGTGGTGGAGCACCTCCTCATCTCCCTCTTCAGCCGCGGCCACTGCCTCTTCGTGGGTGTGCCGGGCCTCGCCAAGACGCTGCTCATCTCCACGCTGGCGGACGTCCTCAACCTGTCCTTCAACCGCATCCAGTTCACGCCGGACCTGATGCCGTCGGACATCACCGGCACGGACATCCTGGAAGAGGACCGCACCACCGGCCGGCGCACCTTCCGCTTCCTCCAGGGTCCGCTGTTCGCGAACATCATCCTGGCGGACGAGGTGAACCGCACCCCGCCGAAGACGCAGGCCGCGCTGCTGCAAGCCATGCAGGAGTACCGCATCACCGCCGGTGGCCGCACGTACCCGCTGGAGCTGCCCTTCCTCGTCTTCGCCACGCAGAACCCCATCGAGCAGGAGGGCACCTATCCGCTGCCCGAGGCCCAGCTCGACCGCTTCATGTTCCTGGTGGACGTGGGCTACCCCACCGCCGACGAAGAGGTGCAAATCGTCAAGAGCACCACCGGCGGTCCGCAGCCGAAGCTGGAGAAGATTCTGTCGCCCGAGCGCATCCTCGCGCTTCAAGAGCTGGTGCGCCGCGTACCGGTGCCGGACCACGTGGTGCGCTACGCCGTGGAGCTGGTCCGCCACACGCGGCCCAAGGAGCCGGGCGCGCTGGACTTCATCGCGAAGAACGCGTCCTGGGGCGCGGGCCCCCGCGCCAGCCAGTACCTGGTGGTGGCCTCCAAGGCGCGCGCCATCCTCCACGGCCGCTTCGTCGCCACCGTCGAGGACGTGCGCGCCCTGGCCCGTCCCGTGCTGCGCCACCGCGTGCTGCCCAACTTCACCGCGGAGAGCGAGGGCATCACCTCCGTGAAGCTCATCGACCAGCTCCTCACGGTGGTGAAGGGCTAGCCAGGCCCGCGCCATGCTGCTCGACGCCCAGACGCTGGCCCGCCTCCAGGGAGTGAAGCTGCGCGCCCGCGCGGTGATGGAGGGTGTGTTGTCCGGCCTCCACAAGAGCCCGCATCAGGGGCAGAGCGTGGAGTTCGCGGAGCACAAGGAGTACGCCCCCGGCGACGAGCTCCGCCACCTGGACTGGAAGGCCTACGGCAAGTTCGACAAGTACTACGTCAAGCGCTTCGAGCATGAGACGAACCTGCGCGCCGTCATGGTGGTGGATGCGTCCGCCTCCATGGGCTACCGCAGCGGCGCGCTGAGCAAGCTGGACGTGGCCACCACGCTGGCGGGCGCGCTGTGCTACCTGCTGGTGCGCCAGCAGGACGCGGCGGGCTTGGCGCTGATGGCGGGCGGCAAGTGGAAGGACGTGCCGCCGCGCGCATCGGCCGGGCACCTCAACGTGCTGCTGGACACGCTGGAGCACACCGAGCCCACCGGCACCACGGACCTGGGCAGCGCGGCGGACCACCTGGCGGAGGTACTGCCCCGGCGCTCCAGCGTCATCGTCCTGTCGGACCTGCTGGATGAGAACCAGGACGCCCTGCGCCGCATTCTCGCGCTGCGCCAGCGGAAGAACGACGTGTCCGTGTTCCACCTGGTGGACCCGGCGGAGCTGACGTTCCCCTTCGACGACCCCACGCTCTTCATCGACATGGAGGGCCAGGGGCGCATCGAGGTGAACCCGCGCGAAATCAAGGAGAGCTACCTGGAGGAGTTCAACGCCTTCCTGGCGAACGTGAAGGCCGCGTGCGCCGAGGCGGACGTGGACTACGACCTGGTGCGCACGGACGACAAGCTGGATGACGTGCTGCTGCGGTACCTGTCGCGGCGCGGGAGGCGCCGGTGACCTTCGGCAATCCGTGGATGCTGCTGGGCGCGCTGGGCGCCCTCATCCCCCTGCTGGTGCACCTGTTCGACCGGCGCCGTCCCCGGCCGCACCCCTTCGGGCCGCTGGCCTTCGTGATGCGCAGCCAGAAGCGCACCGCCAGCCGCCTCAAGCTCAAGCGCCTGCTGCTGTACGCGCTGCGCACGCTCATCCTGCTGGCCATCCCCATTGCCCTGGCGCGCCCGGAGCTGACGCGTGACGCGGCCGCCGCGCAGGTGGTGAAGGGCCCCGCGGCCACGGCCATCATCCTGGACGCGTCGCTGTCCATGCGCTGGTCGGACGGCACGCCGCTCTTCGAGCGCGCCCGCGACGAGGCCCGCGACGCGCTGAAGGACCTGCTGCCCGAAGAGCCCGCCACCGTGCTGGTGTGCACGCAATCCCCCGCCGCGCCGCCGCCGCCGGGCTTCGACCGCGGCCGCCTGCGCTCGCTGGTGGATGAAGCGAAGGCCACCCACGGCACCGCGGACCTGTCGCGCTGTCTGGACATGGCGGCCCGCGCGCTGGAGGAGAACCCCATGCCGGCCAAGCGGCTGGTGCTGGTCTCCGACATGACGGCCGCGGCCTTCCGCCTGGAGGCGCCGCCGCCCACGGTGAAGGGCCCCACGGGCGCGCCCGTGAAGCCGGAGGTGGTGCTGCGCGACGCGGCCGAGGGCCACGAGGTGCTGAACAACCGCGCCATCGTCGACCTCAAGGTGGAGCCCGCGCTCCAGGCCGGCCCGCGCACGTTCCAGTTCACCTTCACGGTGCGCAACTTCGGCGTGGAGCCGGTGAAGGACCTGGAGGCCGCGGTGCGCGTGGGCAAGTCCACGCTGGCCAAGGGCTTCGTGGACATCCCCCCGGGCGGCACGACGCAGAAGACGCTCACCGTGCGCTTCCCGCAGGGCGGCACGGTGCTGGGACAGGTGACGCTGGCGCCGGACGCGCTGGTGGAGGATGACCGGCGTTCGTTCGTGCTGCCGGTGCCCCGCGCGCTGAAGGCGCTGGTGGTGAATGGCTCGCCCCACGCGACGCGATACCGGGATGAAGCCTTCTTCGTGGACGCGGCCCTCACCGCGCCGGGCTCGCCGGTGGAGGTGGCCACGCGCGACGCGGAAGTGGGCCTGCGCGAGGACTTCTCCGCCTACGACCTGGTCCTGCTGCTCAACGTGCCCGCGCCGAGCGCCGACGAGGCGCAGAAGCTGGCGGCCTCCGTGGAGAACGGCGGCGGCCTCTTCATCAGCATGGGCGACCGGGTGAACCCGGAGGCGTACAACCAGCGGCTGGGCCCGGTGCTGCCGCGTCCGCTGCGCCTGGTGCGCACCAGCGCCGAGCGCGACGACCCGGACGCGGACACCAAGAGCGCGCGGCTGGCGCAGGTCTCCGTGGAGCACGTCCTCTTCTCGCCCTTCACGGGGCAGGCGGAGGAAGGGCTCGTGGGGGCGCGCTTCTACAAGTACATGCTGCTGGAGGCGGACTCCCCGGGCGCTGGCGGCGCCAGTCAGGTGCTGGCCACGTATGAGGACGGCGCGCCGGCGGTGGCCGTGGCGCGCAAGGGCAAGGGGCGCGTGGCGCTGCTCACCAGCACGGTGGACCGCGACTGGAGCGACTTCTCCATCCGCACCTCCTTCCTGCCGCTGATGCAGCGCTTCGCCGCGTACCTCACCGGCTCCCTGGACGAGCGCGAGGAGGTGCGCGTGCGCGTGGGCGAAAGCGCCACGCTGCGCCCGGAGGGGGCCCAGAAGGTGTCCTCGGTGCGCGCGCCGGACGGCACCGAGGTCAGCGTGAAGGAGCAGCCGGAAGGCGCGCTGGTGGCCGGGCCTGTGACGGAGCCGGGCGTGTACTCGGTGCTGGGCGCGGACGGGAAGGTGCAGCCGGACCTGTCCTTCGCCGCCGTGCTCGACCCTTCCGAGAGCGACCTGGGACGTGTGCCGACGGACACCCTCACCGCCTACTTCGGAGAAGAGACGGTGAAGGCCTCCACGGGTGACGCGGACAAGCCGACGGTGCCGCTGTGGACCTGGCTCATCCTGGCCGCGTGTCTGGCGTTCCTCTTCGAAGGCACGCTGCTGCGCAAGTAGCCGTCACCCGGCCCGGAGCCGGCGCATCACGACGCCGCCGACGAGGACGACCGCCGCACCCGCCGCGAGACGTGGAAGGCCCCTCCGCAGCTTGTGCTCGGCCACGTCCACCCGGTCCGCCAGCAGCAACATCATCCAGTGCCGCGCCGAACACCACCACCGTGTCCCCGGGCTGGATGCCGCCCATCTCCGCGCCCATGTAGCCCGTGGGGAAGATGTCGCTGAGGAAGAGGACGTCCTCCTCGTCCATGACGCCTGCGAACTCGTGGCCGAACGTACAGCCCACCCGCGTGTCGGGGATGAGGCCGTGCAACAGGTGCAGGTCCGAGCCACAGATGGCCGTCTTCGTGACCCGGAGCACCGCGTCCTGCGGGTGCTCGATGCGGGGGTCCGGCTTGTCCTTCACCCGAACCCGATAGGGGCCTTCGTAACTGAGTGCGCGCATGGGTGTGCCGCTCCTTTGTGGGTCAAGGAGTGAGGACCCCACACAGAGGTGGCAAGCCAGCGCTGGCGCCAGTCTGGATGCCCCCCTTGCCCTGCCTGACGACCTCGGCGCCGGGATGAGCGGGAGCCAGGCCTCAGCGAGTGCTGGCATCCGCCAAAACCAGCCATACGAGTAATTTTACACATTCAAGAAACTGATTCACGAATGCACGACCTTAAGGAATTCTTGGGATTGAAGATAATTTCAGTTTCTCTGAAAATCTTGACTTGTACGTGACGTTCTCCGGCTTCCGGGGATGTCGCGGACAAGCCCCCTTGCACTCAGGAGAACACCTTGAAGCGCTCCACCCTGAAATTGACCTCGGCCGCAACGGCCCTCATCTCGTTGAGCACCTTCGGCGTGGGCTGCGGCCCCTCGGACAACGGCGCCGCGGTCCGCGTCGCCCAGAACCCGGCGCAGTCCGGCCAGAGCCTCTTCAAGGGCATGGCCTTTGGCCTGGGCCCGGACGCCCACCACTTCGATGACATCTGGCAGCGTCCGGAAATCAAGGAGCGGCTGGGCGATGACACCCTGGCGAAGCGCGAACAGGCCGCCGAGTCAGTCATCGCCAAGATGGCTCAGTTGGACGCCGCGTTCTTCGAGCGCTTCAACAAGGACCTGCGCAGCGGCAACCACCTGGTCGTCGACCAGCTGCTGACCGACACGCGCACCCTGGTGATGTCCGCCGTGAATGAGCTGAGCAAGACCGCGGACCAGGAAGGCGGCGTGGGCATCGGCTCCATGGAGCACGTGCAGGCCGGTCTGACCGTCTACATCGAAACCGCCGCCGCGGTGATCCTCCTCGTGTTCCTCTTCATCACCCAGTTCGACATGACGCCGGTCATGGAGTCCGAGGCCAGCCGGCTCAAGCGCGATGTGTGGGTGGACATGCTGGTGAAGAAGTTCGCTCCCGCCGAGTAGTCCCCTGGGGAGTGCCCGCCGCCCTCACCGGTGGGCGCTCCCCTTCTTCCCTCCCTTTCACGAGCACGGCTGTGACCGCGTCTTCCCACTCCCCCCGAACCTCCTCGCCCCGCCGCCTGGGCCTGCTGGCATTGGGCCTCATCCTCGGCTGGGCCAGCGTCACGATGTACGCCGTGCACGCGTCGTTGCCCTACAACCCCATCCACCTCCCCTTCGAGAAGCACTTCGACATGAAGCTGATTCTCCCGGAGGGGTGGGCCTTCTTCACGCGAGACCCACGTGAGGACCGGACGCTGCCCTACCTCCGCACGCCGGAAGGTCAATGGGTCTGGGCGAGCAATGCCCCCAACTTCCAGCTCCAGAATGCCTTCGGCATCGACCGTGTCTCGAGGGCCCAGAGCGTGGAGCTGGGCATCTTGACCAACGATGCCGCCGCGCTCGAACAGGTGGCCTGCAACGAAGCCCCCAGCGCCTGCCTCGAGCGCGCCCCGGTGGCGAAGACGCTCCGCAACAAGAGCCCCCGCCCCACGATGTGCGGCGAGCTGGGGCTCGTCTTCCAGCGGACCATCCCGTGGGCCTGGAGCCGCACCCATCAGGACAAGCCCATCACCCTTCCCTCGAAGGTCCTGAGGTTGAACGTCGAATGCTGACCGAGCTTGGCAACCGCGCGCGCGCCTGGGTGGCGGGGCCTTCTCCGTGGACCAACGTCTACGGCCTGGCGCGAACACTCATCGCGCTGGCGACGGCGGGCACCCTCGCCTTCAGCCACTCCACGACGATGTTCCATCCCGTATCGGGCATCTCCGACACGCCTCTCTGCGATGGCCTCCGGGCGGCATCCCTCTTCTGCGTGCTCCCCGCTGGCTGGCTGGAGGTCGCGCGCTGGACGGCGGTGCTGCTGCTCGTGGTCGTCGCTTCCGGCTGGCGCCCGCGCCTCACGGGGCTCGTGCATTGGTGGGTGGCCGTCAGCCTGCACTGGTCCGCGACGCTGACGGACGGCGGTGACCAGATTGCCGCCATCCTGGCGCTGCTGATGCTGCCCCTGACGCTGACGGACGACCGGCGCTGGCATTGGAGCGCGCCTTCCGAAGCCGGCCTGAACGACGAGCCGAAGCGGCTCATCGCCCGGTCCGCCTGGGTGATGCTCCGTCTCCAGGTCGCGGGCATCTACTTCCATGCCTCCGTGGGCAAGTTCAAGGTGGCGGAGTGGGTGGACGGCACCGCGCTGTACTACTGGTTGCTGGACCCCCTGATTGGCGCCCCCGCCTGGCTGGCTCGCCTGATGCTCCCGGTGCTCAGCAGCCCCGTGGTGGCGCTGCTCACCTGGTCCGTCCTCCTGCTGGAGCTGGGACTCGCGATGGGGCCGCTGCTGAGCCCGTCCCTCCGGCGGGTGCTGTTGCCGCTGGGTATCGCCTTCCACCTGGGCATCGCCGTGTTCCACGGGCTCATCAGCTTCGTGGCCATCATGTTCGGCGCGCTCATCCTCCTGCTGCGCCCCCACGATGAGACCTTCCGCTTCGAGCGCCTCCACGCCTGGCTGCGGCAACCGCGCCCCCAGCCCGCCCCCGCGCCAGCCATGGAGCCGGTGGCGGCGCAGGCGGTGCCCACCACCGAAGTCACCTGAGAGCGCCCATCGACGCCGCCGTCCCGGCCCCCGCCGGGGCGGCGGCTTCCGCGCCTTGGCGAGCATGGGGCGGGCGCTCTCCTGCTCGCCTGCCGCAGAGCAGGCATGAGGCCCCGCGTGGGTCCATCGTCGACCCGCGCGACCTTTCCGCTACGCTGAAGCCCCCTCCCGTCAACGCGGGAGGGCTCACCAGCGGAGGCAGCGGCAGCCCATGGACATCCATCTGGCGGAGGAGATCCGCAAGCAGGTCGAAGAGGCCTTCCGCAAGCGCGGCCGGGTCAACATCGTCATCGCGGGCCGCAGCGGCGTGGGCAAGAGCACGCTGGTCAACGCGGTGTTCCACGGCCGCATCGCGGACACCGGCCAGGGCCGCCCCGTCACGAAGGAGACGCGCGAGTACACGAAGGACGGCATCCCCGTCAGCATCCTCGACACCCGCGGCCTGGAGCTGGGCGCCTTTCAAGAGACGCTGAAGCTGCTGGAGGAGCTGGTGGCCGCGCGCGCGAAGGACGCGGACGCCACGCGCCACCTGCACTGCGCCTGGTTGTGCATCAGCGAGGACTCGCGCCGCGTGGAGGACGGTGACCTGAAGGCGGCGGAGATGCTCGCGCGGCACATGCCGGTGGTGGTCGTCGTCACCAAGGCGCGCAGCGACCAGGGCTTCCGCGCGGAGGTGCAGAAGCTGCTGCCCATGTCCCGTAACGTCATGCGCGTGCGCGCGCTCCAGGAGACGGACGACGAGGGCCATACGCTCCAGCCCAAGGGCCTGGTGGAGCTCGTCGAGCTCACCATGGAGCTGGTCCCCGAAGCCCAGCGCAACGCCTTCGCCGCCGCCCAGCGCGTGAGCATCAGCCAGAAGCGCAAGCGCGCGCACGGCATCGTCGCCAGCGCCGCGGCCGCCGCCGGCCTCATTGGAGCCGTCCCCATCCCTTTCGCCGACGCCGCCCTGCTCGTCCCCACGCAGGTCGGAATGCTGGCGGGGGTGAGTAGCGTCTTCGGCCTCCCGATGACGGAGGCCTTCCTCTCCACGCTGGTGGGCGCGAGCATCACCGGCCTGGGCGCCACCTTCACCGGCCAGTCCATCGTATCCGGCCTGCTGAAGCTCGTCCCCGGCCCGGGCACGGCGATTGGCGCGCTCATCTCCGCCACCACCGCCACCGCGCTCACCACGCTGTTCGGCGAGGCCTACGTCGCCGTCCTCTCCAAGTTGATGGAGAAGCGCTGTGGCGAGCTGCCCACGGAAGAAGAAGTCATCCAGGCCTTCCGCGAGGAGATGTCCCTGCGCGGCGCCGCGTAGACGCCAGGGCTACTTCACGCGCTCGATTTTGTAACGGCGGCCCTTGATGCGGCCCTCGCTCAGCCGCTGGAAGGCCACCCGCGACACGCGCCGGGCGACGGCGACGTAGGCCACGTGGTCCTGGATTTCAATCTTGCCCACGTCGGTTGCGTTGAGTCCGCCCGCCTCGCCCGTGAGCGCGCCCAGGATGTCGCCGGGCCGCATCTTGTCCTTGCGTCCGGCGGAGATGTAGAGCGTGTCCCACGTCGACTCCAGGGACACCGCGTTGCGAGGGTCCGCCGAGGGCAGTGACTCCACGTCCCCGCGCTCCAGCTTCACGCCGGTGGCCAGCTCGATGTCGTCCACCTTGCGGCCATCCCGAGGCGTGACGATGGAGACGGCCAGGCCCGCGCGCCCCGCCCGTCCGGTGCGTCCGATGCGGTGCACGTAGGGCTCGGCCTGCATGGGCAGGTCGAAGTTGATGACGGCATCCAGCGCCTCCACGTCGATGCCGCGTCCCGCCACATCCGTGGCGATGAGCACCCGCGTGCTCTGGTTGCGGAACTTCGCCATCACCCGGTCGCGCTCGAACTGCTCCAAGTCCCCCTGGAGCCCGTCCACGCTGACACCCGAAGCGGAGAGCGACTTCTTCAACTCCACCACCGTTGCCTTGAGGTTGCAGAAGACGATGGCGGACGCCGGCTGGTAGTGCCGGAGGATGCGCAGCAACAGGGCCTGCTTCTCCTCCGGCTCGCAGTCGTAGCGCACCTGCTGGATGTCGGGCCCCGCCGTGGTGGTCTCCACCGTGACGCGGACGGGTTGACGCTGGAAGGCGCGGCTGAGCGCCTCGATGTCCGGCGGGAAGGTGGCGGAGAAGAGCACCGTCTGCCGCCGCGGCGGCATGGCCCCGAGGATGCGCTCCATGTCCTCGCGGAAGCCCATGTCGAGCATCCGGTCCGCCTCGTCCAGCACCACCGTGGACAACTGCCGCGTCTCCAGTGCCTCGCGGTCCAGCACATCCATCACCCGGCCCGGCGTTCCCACCGCCAGGTGCGCGCCCTTCTCCAGTGCTTCCAACTGCGGGCGGATGGGCTGGCCTCCCGCGAGCACCAGCACCTGGAGCCCGGGCAGCCGCCGCCCCAACCTGCGAATCTCGCCCGCCACCTGCGCGCACAGCTCTCGCGTCGGACACAGCACCAGCGCCTGCACCTTGCGGTGCTGCAACTGGACCTTCTGGAGCAGCGGCAGCGCGAAGGCCGCCGTCTTGCCGCTGCCCGTCTGCGCCTGGCCGACCAGGTCCCTGCCCTGGAGCAGCACCGGGATGCTCTGCGCCTGGATGGGCGTGGCCGTCTTGAAGTCGAGCTCCTCCAGGACCTGGAGCAGCGGGGGAGATAGCGCAAGCGCGGAAAAGTCCATTCGGGGCCTCGATGAGCGGAGGCACGGAAGGAGCCTCGGGTTCTGCAGGCCCCATGTCACACCCAGCGAAGGCAGGACAAGTGAAGCCGCCGACCTCTCCCGGCCGCCCGCGCCGGATTGCCCGGCGCAGCTTCCGCGAAAAATCAAGCTTTACCTGAAATCACCACCCCCGCCTGGAGCCGCCATGCCCTCCCGCCGCATCGGACCGGCCAGGCTGTCCACCCTTGTGTTCGCCACCGCCGGTGGCGGCATGAAGGAGCCGTCCACCGTGAAACCGCACGCTCCCTGACAGGGCGAGCGACCGGCAGCACATGCGCCAGGAAGTCCTGTTAAGTGGCGGTATCCCAATTTCTGGAGAACCCCACATGAAGACGTCTGCCTGGAAGCATCTGGCCCTCGCGGTGCCGCTGATGGCGGCCTGTGGCGGAGCGCCTCAGCAGCAGGAGGAGACGTCTGCCAGCGCCACGGCGTCACAGCAGGCGCCGCTCACCACGCCCACCGCCACGGTGCGCTTCCTCAACGGCTGGACGCACTCGCAGCACGGCGCCATCGTCCGCGGCGGCACGCTCGTCGTCGACTACGACCTGTACCGGATGACGGACTGTCACCACAGCACCTACGCCGGCCAGCAGGCGTGGGACACGCTGGCCTATGTCCGCTTCCTTCCCAGCGGCCAGCTCTTCAGCGGCAGCGTGAAGCAGGCCACGGGCAGCACCTCGTTCGTGAACAAGCCCTTCGAGGTGACGGTGCCCTCGGACGCCACGAGCGTGGAGACATGGTTCTTCACCTCTGGCCGCACCTGCACGCCGAAGTACGACAGCAACTACGGCCAGAACTACGTCTTCCCCGTGGAGGCGCAGTCGCCCTCCGCCGTGGTGTGGGCCGGTGACTGGGGCGGCAGCTTCGCGCGTGACTGCGAGCACCGCGACGGGCTGGCGGACCCCATCGTCATCGACAGCTATGTCATGGAGCGCGCCTGCAAGTTCGTGGACGCGGACGTGTACGTGCCCGGCGTGACGGATGCCGCCACCGCGCGTCCGGAGCTCATCCAAGCGCAGGTGGAGTTCAGCGTGGACGGTGCCGCCACGCAGCACCGATGGCTGGCCTATCAGGGGCGGGTGGGCAACAACTACCGGTACCGCTGGAACCTCGCCGCGGAACCGCTCGCGTATACGCCGTGGAGCGCCTATGCATTCGGGTTCCGCTATTCAACGGATGGCGTGAGCTGGTATCGCATCGCGAGCGGCGCTGGCCCCACGGGCGGCACCGCGCGGACCGTGCTGCGGAGCTTCTGAGACGGTCCACCTCTGTTGAATGCCGCTGGGGCCCGCGCGATTCAGCGGCATTCCGGAAGAGGCGCTGTGGCAAGAAGTGTTCCCCTGAGAAGGCGAGCGCACTGCTCCCATCATTCCAGCGGGGCCACACCCGGGCCGGGCCCAGGAAAGGGAACGCGAAATGACCGAAGGCACTCCACGCGTGGCGGAGCGGATTTCCACGGGCATTCCAGGCCTCGACACCGTGCTGCACGGAGGCTTCCGCAAGGCCCGCACCTACATGCTGATGGGCCTTCCGGGCTCGGGGAAGACCATCTTCGCCAACCAGGTGTGCTTCCACCACGCGAAGCGCCACGGCGGGCGCGTGCTCTACCTGACGCTGCTGGCGGAGTCGCACACGGAGCTGGTCGGCAACCTCTCCTCGCTGTCCTACTTCGACCCCACGCTGCTGCCCAACGCCATCACCTATCTGAGCGCCTTCACGGTGCTGGAGCAGGGGGGGCTGGACGCGCTGGCGGAGCTCATCCGCAAGGAGACGAAGAACCACCAGGCCACGTTGCTCGTGTTGGACGGGCTGGTGGCCGCGGAGGAGGTGGCGCCGTCGCAGCAGGCCATCAAGAAGTTCATCCACGGCCTCCAGGTGGTGACGGGCCTCATGGGCTGCACGACGTTGATCCTCACCACCGGCCGCGGACAAGGCCTGCGCGCCGAGCACACCATGGTGGATGGGTTGATGCTGCTCCGGCAGCGCATGTTCGGCGCGCGTGCCGTGCGCGAGCTGTTCGTGCGCAAATTCCGGGGCAGCCCCTATCTGCTGGGCAAGCACAGCTTCGACATCACCCAGGACGGCATCATCATCTATCCCCGCCTGGAGACGCTCGCGGAGTCCGGGCCGCCGCCGGGGCCGCCGCAGGACGCGAGGTGCGCGTTTGGCATCCCCGGGATGGACGCGATGCTGACCGGGGGCGTGGCCCAGGGCTCGACGACCATCCTCCTGGGGCCGTCGGGCAGCGGCAAGACGCTGCTGGGACTGAACTTCCTCGCGGAAGGCGCCCGGAAGGGCGAGCGCGTCCACTACTTCGCCTTCTATGACTCCCCGGAGCGCATGGTGGTGCAGGCGGCGGGCATCGGGCTCGACCTCAAGCCGCTCATCGACCGGGGCGACTTCGAGGTCAGCTTCCGGCCGCCCACGGAGAACCTGCTGGACAAGCTGGGCGTTCAGTTGCTGGACATCATCCGGACCCGCGGCGTGCGCCGGCTCTTCCTGGACGGCTACGACGCGCTCCGCAGGGCGGCCGTCCGGCAGTCCCGCGTGTCGCGCTTCCTGGCCGCGCTGGTCAATGAGTGCCGCATGCGCGGCGTGACGCTGCTCTACTCCGTCGAATCGGTGACCGCGTTCGGTCCGGAGGTGGCCTTTCCCATGAAGGGCATCTCCATGGTGGCGGAGAACATCCTCTTCCTCCGCCAGGTCGAGCTGGACTCCCGGCTGCGCCGCTTCGTCACGGTGCTGAAGCTGCGCAACAGCCCGCACGACAACGCCCTGCGCGAGCTGTGCATCAGCCCGAAGGGGATGGAGGTGATGGGTGCCTTCACGGATGTCGAGGCGATGATGACCGGCCTGCCACGGTCGACCACGTGGTCCGAGCCCCGGCATCCCGGCGGCGGGCGCCAGGAGCCTTAAGCATGGGTCCCATCCTCATCGTCGATGACGAGTTCGGCATCGTCGAGGCCATGCGCGACCTCCTGAGCGACGAAGGCTACCGGACCGCCATCGCGCTCAATGGGAAGGAGGCCTTGGAGCGGATGGCCGAGGAGCACCCCTGCCTGGTGCTGCTCGATTACATGATGCCGGTGATGAACGGCCCAGCCCTGCTGGAGGCCATGGAGCGCAATCCCCTGCTGCGTGACATCCCCGTCGTCATGATGAGCGCCAGCCCGCCGGACTACTGGAAGCACCTGCGTTGCGCGGCCTTCCTGCCCAAGCCCTTTTCCCTGGACGAGCTGCTGGTGCTGGTGAAGCGCTTCGCCCAGGGCGCCATCCTCCAGTAGCGCGCCTCACCGCCCTGGGGCCTGACAGGCAGCCGACGCTTCCAGGAGAACCGCGTTCCCCCCGAGCGCCCAGCCCCCGGCTTCTGCCAGACTGCGCGCCGTGACGACCTCCTCCAGCCTCTACCGCGACTGTGCCCGCCTCTTCATGGTGGGCTTTCCCGGCACTCACATCGACAGCGAGCTGGCCGCGCTGATGGATGACGGCATCTACGGCGCCATCCTCTTCAAGCGCAACGTGGGCAGCGCCGCGGACACGGCCGCGTTGTGCCACGCGTTGAAAACACGCGCAGGCCGGCCCTTCATCCTGTCGGTGGACCAGGAGGGCGGCCGCGTGGCCCGGCTTCGCGGCGCGCCCTTCACCGCGCTGCCGCCCATGCGAGAGCTGGGGCAGCGCGGCGACGCGGCCCAGGTGGAGCGCGTGGGCCGGCTGCTGGCGTATGAGCTGCGCGCGCTGGGCTTCGACTGGGACTTCGCGCCGGTGCTGGACGTGGACACCAACCCGGCCAACCCCGTCATTGGCGACCGCAGCTTCAGCCGCGAGGCGGAGGAAGTGGCGCGGCTGGGCGTAGCGCTCGCGCGGGGACTGGAGGCGGGCGGCGTGGCTTCGTGTGGCAAGCACTTCCCCGGCCACGGCGACACCACCACCGACAGCCACCTGACGTTGCCGCGGCTGCCGCACGACCTGGAGCGGCTGCGCAGCGTGGAGTTGGTGCCTTTCCGCGCCTTCGCCCAGGCGGGACTGGCGTCCCTGATGACGGCGCACGTCCTCTTCGACGCGCTGGACCCGGGAGTGCCCGCCACCATGAGTCCGCGCGTGCTCCAGGGGGTGCTGCGCGAGGAGCTGGGCTTTGACGGGGTGCTCGTCAGCGACGACCTGGAGATGAAGGCCATTGCCGGCCACTACTCCGTGGAGGAGGCCACGGTGCAGGGCACGCTCGCGGGCGTGGACCTGTTCCTGGTGTGCCACAACGCGGACGTGCAGCGCCGCGCCATCGAAGCCCTGGTGAAGGCAGTGGAGTCCGGTCGCGTGTCACGGGAGCGAATCGCGCAGGCGCACCGGCGGCTGGACGCGCTCAGTGCCCGCTTCGCGCACCCGGCGGAGGACCGGCTCGCCCTGCTGGGGAGCTCGGAGCATCACGCGCTGGCCGAGGGGCTCGTCAGCACCTTCACCGGCCGCGACCCGACCGAGGTGATGCTGGCCTCTCGCTGAAGGCGAAGGGGCCGGGGTGCCACGCGCTCCCGGCGCCCTGCACCGGGAGCGGCTGGAAGGGGCGGCACGAGCAGCCCGCCCCCGTGTGACTTCAGCGGCGGTAGGGGCCGCTGCGGTCCTGCCAGCCCAGCGGGCTGTAGCCGCTGTAGTGACCGCCGCGCTTGCCGCCCAGCGTGGCGCCGTCCTCACCACCCAAGCCATGGGCCGCGGGCGAGTACGCGGCGCCGCCCTCCGCGTGGTACCGGTCATTCATCATCTTCCCGGCGTCGTCCTGGATGGAGCGACCCTGGGTGCCGTCGTTCTTCGGCGTGCGCGGGTCGATGCTGGAGCCAATCTGGTCGATGGTGCCGTTGTAGCCCCGGTTCGCCGGCAGCGTCCAAGGCGGCAGCGGCTTGTTGGTGTTGCCACCCTCGATGTTCTTCATCGAATCGGGCTGGTCACCGCGCTGGGCGACGAGGCTGCCCCGTGGCTCATCCGGCTGACTGCCACCGGTCTCCGGAAGCCCCCGGCAGCCCACGGCCAGAACCGCACCCGCCACCAATGCCGCCGCCGAACCCCACCGCCGAATATTCCGCTCGCGCATGTCGACTCCTCCGAGTCCCTTCAATCTGGTTGCTCGTACTTCCCGAAGATGGGGCACGCCGGGCATGGAGACCACGGGGTGACTCCATGTCCGCATGACGACGGACTGCCCGAACCCCACATATAGCCCCAGCAGCGGCCGGGAGCAGCCATCTTCGGCGCTCCCGGCGCCCGCCCCGCTGAGGGCTTCTTCTTCGTCGAGGAAGCCCACTTCGAGGTCGCGGGCTGATTCCTCGCCCGGAGCCGCCGGTCTCCGTGGCGGATTGCTTGCTGGAAGACGTCTGAACCGACGTCCTCCCAGGGCCGCCCAGGCCCAGAGCGCTACTTCCTGGAGGCCTTCTTCGCCGCCGCGGACTTCTTCGCGGGAGCCGGCTTCTTCCCGGCCGAGGCCTTCTTCGCAGCCGCGGGCTTCTTCACTGGCGTCGGCTTCTTCCCGGCCGAGGCCTTCTTCGCAGCCGCGGGCTTCTTCGCGGGCGCCGGCTTCTTCCCGGCCGCGGGCTTCTTCGCAGCCGCGGACTTCTTCGCCACAGGGGCTTTCTTCGCGGTCGCGGCCTTCTTCGCCGCACGGGGTGCCTTGGCGGCCGGAGCCGCCTTCTTCGCCGTCGCCTTGCTGGTCGCGGCGGACTTCCCCGAGACAGTCTTGCCCGCCGGAGCCTTCTTCGCGGCGGCCACCTTCTTCCCCGTGGGCGCCTTCTTCGCGGCGGGCTTCTTCACAGCACTGTCCGCCGCCGGAGCTTCGCCCTTCAGCGCGGCCAGCACCTCGGCGACGTGGCCGTTCACCTTCACCTTGGGCCACACCTGCTTCAGCACGCCATCCGGGCCGATGAGGAACGTGGCCCGGGTGATGCCCAGGAACTTGCGGCCATAGAGCGACTTCTCCCCCCAGACGCCGTAGGCCTCGGACACCGTGTGGTCCACGTCGGCCAGCAGCGGGAAGGGCAGGTTGTACTTGGTCGCGAACTTCCGGTGGCTCGCGGTGCTGTCCGCGGACACGCCCAGCACCACCGCGCCCGCGGCCTCCAGCGCCGAGTGCTCGTCACGGAAGCCACACGCCTCCACGGTGCATCCGGGGGTGTCGTCCTTCGGGTAGAAGTAGAGGACGACACTCCGGCCCGCGAACTGCGCGAGCGAAACCGGGTTTCCATCCTGGTCGGCGAGTTGGAAGGCGGGGGCCTGGTCACCTGCTTGGGGCATGGGCATGCGGGCTCATTAACCACAAAGCCCGCGCCACTCAACGCCCAGCGACAGCGTCCCGCTAGTGCGCGGGGTGCCCCGGCTCACCGCCATGGTCATGACCATGCTCCCCGGGCGGATGGCTGTGGGCCTCCAGCCGGACCAGCTCCGTCCGGCAGTCCGTCAGGGCCTGGTGCAAGGGCTCCCGGTCCGCGCCCTCCGGCGTCTGGCCCAGCCGGATCGCCAGGGCCTCACACGCGGCGCGCTTGGTATCCACGTCCGACGTCCCGGGGCCCGTGGCGCCCGGCGTGGCCAGGGGACGCGGCGGCAGCTTTCCCCGCAAGCGACGGATGGCGGCGATCCGCTGCTCCGCTTCCGGGCGGACCTTGGAGTCCTTGGGAATCGCCTCGAAGGCGTTGATGACGGGGTCCCATGCCGGGTCCAGAGGGGACACGCGGCGGTCAATCAGGTCGCGGTAGGACTTCTCTGCGTCCCGGAGCTGATCGGGTCCCTTGTCGCAGCCAGGCGACAGAAGCAGACAGAGCGCGAGCGGCATGACGGCGGACAGCCGTCGGGTGATCATCCTCATGAAGGGTCGGTTCTCCTCTCCTGCTGGCCTCCCGATTGAAGCACGGCTAGGGTGCCGCGTCGTGCAGCCCATTCTCCTCGCCTTCCTGCTTGGCCTGTCCCAAGGCATGCTCCACGCCGTGGGCCCGGACCACTGCGCCGCCATGGCCACCCTCGGAACCCTGGGGGGAGGCCGGCGCCGCGCCGCCATCGCCACCGCCGTACGGTTCGCGCTGGGACACGCCGTCATGCTGGGCGGCATCGCCGCGCTCTGCATCCTGGCGGGCGTGGGCCTTTCAGAAACCTTCGAGCGCTGGGCCGAGATTTTCGGCGGCGCCGTACTGGTGGCCCTCGCGGTGGCCGCCCTGCTTTTCCCCAGCAGCCTGGACCACGGACACCCGCACCTGCCCGGCCACACCCAGGAGCCGCATCAGCACGTGCACACGGTGAGCACCACCGCTGGCGCGCTGATGGCCGTCAGCGGCGTGCGCTCGCTGCTGCTGGCGCTGCCTCCCCTGCTGGTGGGTGGCAGCATGAGCGCGGCCGCGTGGATGTACCTGCCCGGCTTCGCGCTGGGCATCCTCATCGGCATGGGCGTGGTGGGGCTGATTTTCGCGGAGGGCATCGCCCGGCTGAACGCGCAAATCACCCGCTGGGTGCAGCGCGTGGTGGCCGTGGGCTCTGGCGCGCTGGGCCTGTTCTGGATTGGCTCGCGGCTGGTCGGCGGCTGAGCCCCGGCGCGGCGTCCCCGCCCATGACGGCGGGGACGGACGGCGCGGCGGCTACCCGCGCTTGTCCAGGATGCCCAGCGACATCATCGCCACCAGGAAGCCGTAGACGACGTGCTCGGGGCGGTTGGCGAAGGCCAGCAGCTCCGCCACGGTGCGGTTGCCATCGATTTTCGGCAGCAGCTCCGCCTCCCACCGCTCCAACTCCACTTCGTTGAGCTGGTAGGCCGGGGCCACGGCGGGGATGAGGCGGTCCTCCGGCTGGAGCAGGCGCCGCAGGCGCTCCGGCTTGTAGAGCTTCTTGATGCCCCGGACGATGAGGTTGGCCGGGTGCACGTCCAGCTTGATGGACTCCGCGCTCGCCTTCTCCCGGAAGCTCAGCACGTACGAGCCTTCATCCCACGCGAAGAGCGAGTAGATGACGGCCTTCACCTGCTGGCCCACGTAGTAGAGGCGCTCGGTGTCCTTGAGCAGCCCGCGCTCCACCAGCACGTCACCGGTGCGGCGGTTGGACTGCGCGGCCACCGCCGACGCGTCCTGGAGCTGCTCCGGCTTGATCTTCCCCACGCGAACGAGGAACTGGCCGAAGCGGTCCGCGAGCAGGTTGGAGAGGGCGAACACCGGCGTGCCCTTCTCGAAGTAGACGACCTTCTTCACCTTGCCCTTCTGCACGCCCAGCTCGCCCGTCTCGCGGGAGAGGTAGAAGGCGGTGAGGAGCGAAGGCAGGTTGTCGCGGATTTCACCGCGGCGGCTGCCCGGCGCGCCCGCGGGCGGCGGGTCCGGCGGACGGCCTGGCGTGGGCGGGCGCACCTGCGTGGCCGGCACCTTCTGCATGGGGCTGGCCGTGAGGTTGGCGCCGCGAATCTCCGCCGTGATGTTGCCGCCGCCCGTCACCTTGATGCGGCCGGTCAGCTCCATGGCGTCCTGCGGGCCTTCCTCCTCCACGTCGATGTCCAGCTCCACCTCGAAGGCGTCCTGGAGCGACGCGGCCGCCGCGGCGGGCTTCTCCGGAGGCAGCACCTTCGTCATCGCCTCGAGCAGCTTCTGAGCCTCGAAGGGTTTCTCGAAGTAGCCGGCGGCCTGGTACTTGGTGCGCGACTCGACGGCGTGCTTGCCACCCTTGAAGACGCCGGTGATGAAGAGGAGCGGGAGCTGGGGGTTGTCCTTACGCAGCGCGTCCGCGAGGTGGTACCCCATCATGTCGGGCAGCAGGATGTCGAGCACGGCCGCCGCCGGGGGCTGGGCCTTGGCCAGCTCCACTGCCTGCTTGCCGCGGCTCGCACCAATGACCTCGTAGCCCGCCTCCTCGAAGAGCTGCGTGAGGAGGGACAACAGCTCCTGATTGTCATCGACGACGAGGATTCGGGGTGCCATCGCGGGGCGTACCGTACCAGATGCGAAGGGAAGGGTCAGACAATCTGCCCCCGGGTGCTCCAGCCACCGCGGAAGATGCATCCGACCCTCCATGCGGCTAGGGTGACGCCCTCGATGTCCCCCTTCCGCTCCCACCTGCGTCACCTGCTGGCCTGCCTTCCCCTCCTGCTGCCCCTCGGGGCCATGGCCCAGTCCGACGGGGGGTTCGACGCGGGCCTCCCCGACGCTTCCGTGGGAGAGGGCGGCGCGGACCGGGACAACCCCGAGGGGGACGACAGTACAGGCAGGGTGAATACGTCCTGCCGTAGCACCCGGGATTGCTCCCCCCGCTTCTCCTGCGATGACGGGCGCTGCCGCTACACTGGCGTGCGCCAGGCAGACCAGCAAGGCTGCGTGCTGGGTGGCCAGGCCGCGCTCCTCATCGTCGGCCTGGCCGCTGTGGGCGGCTACAGGCGCAGGCGTTAGGAGCACACGCATGAGGCTGGGGCTCAAAGCGGACAACCTGCTGGAGCGCGTGGCGGACTGGTTCAACCTGGCCCCACAGCCGGTGGCCCATGCCTTCTTCGGGATGATGGCGTCGCGGACGCTGATGGCCGGCGTGCGGCTGGGCGTCTATGAAGCCCTGACGGACGGGCCCGCGTCGGCGGAGACGCTGGCGGCACGGCTGAAGCTGTCCCAGGAGGGCACTCGCACGCTGCTGGAGGCCCTCATCGCGTGCGAGGCCGTGGAGCGTCAGCGCGGTGGACGCTACCGGCTGGCCCCTCGCGCCAGGCGATGGTTGGACCCACGCTCGCCCCGCTACGTGGGCGCCTTCCTGGAGTTCAACTACGCGCAGTGGGATTGGTGGAACGGGCTGGAGGGCGTGGTGCGCACCGGCCAGGCGGTGGACATCCATGGCTTCGCGCCCGACGACGCGCGCTGGCGCGACTACATCCACGCCATGCACCAGATGGCGCGGCTGGCGGCTCCGGAAGTCGTGGCGGCCATCCCCCTGCCCCGCGGTGCGAAGCAGGTGTTGGACCTGGGCGGCGCGCACGGCTGGTTCGCCGCCGAGCTGTGCCTGCGCAACCGGGGCTTGAAGGCCACGGTGTTGGATTTGGAAGGCAGCGCCCGCGTGGGCCGGGAAATCATCGCCTCGGCGGGGCTGAGTCACCTCGTCACCCACCGCGAAGGCGACATCCTCACCGCGGAGCTGGGCGGCCCGTACGACGGGGTGATGCTCTTCCAGGTGATGCACCACCTGTCCCCCGCACAGAACGTGGCCCTGCTGCGACGGGTGCGCGCCTCACTGGCGCCCCGGGGGACGCTGGCGGTGCTGGAGTATCTGCGCGAGAACGCCGACACGCCCACCAGTGCGGCGCCGTTGATTGGCTTGCACTACTTCCTCACGTCCGGCGCGGCCGCCTATACGCCCGCCGAGGTGGAAGGCTTCCTGGACGACGCGGGCTTCCGCATCGAGACCAGCCGCCCCATCCGGCACCTGCCCTTGCAGACGCTCCTGGTGGCCCGACTGGACTGAGCGTCCACCCGACTGCAGTTCTAGCAGGCTTCCCCTGATATGGCTTTTCCACGCGAAGGGCGTCTGCGCTACCCTGCCCGCCCTCCGATGGCCTCCGTCACATCGTTGCCCATGCTTCCCCAAACGCCCATTCCCGAGGACTCTCCGGACGTACCGCTCGCCGTCGACCTCGACGGAACGCTGGTGCGCACGGATACGCTGCATGAGAACCTGCTGGTCCTCTTCAAGCGTGCCCCCTGGCTGCTGCTGCTGGCCCCCTTCTGGGTGCTCAAGGGCAAGGCCTTCTTCAAGGCAGAGGTGGCCAGGCGCGCGGCCCTGGACGCGGCCAGCCTGCCCTACCACGAAGAGCTCCTGGCGTACCTGCACGAGGAGAAAACCCGAGGCCGCCGGCTGGTGCTGGCCACCGCGGCGGACCGGCGCATCGCCGAAGCCGTGGCCGCGCACCTGGGCCTCTTCTCCGACGTCGTCGCCAGCGAAGCGACAGTGAACCTGTCCGGCGCACGCAAGCTGGCGAAGCTGAAGGAGTTGCTGGGCACCTTCGACTACGCGGGCAATGACGCAGTGGACCTGCCCTTATGGCGTGAATGCCGCCGCATCATCGTGGTCCACGCGCCAGCCGGGGTGCTGAAACAAGCACAGGGCCTGGGCCGCGACGTCCACCGCATCTTCGAGCGCCCAGCCACCCGCCTCCGCACCTGGGTGAAGGCGCTGCGCGTGCACCAGTGGGCGAAGAACGCGCTCGTCTTCGTTCCGCTGCTGGCCGCCCACAAGGCCACCGAGCCGGACAAGCTGTTGCAGGCGCTGCTGGGCTTCGCGGCCTTCAGCCTGTGCGCATCCAGCGTGTACGTGCTGAATGACCTGCTGGACCTGGACTCCGACCGGCGCCACCCGACGAAGAAGAAGCGCCCCTTCGCGGCGTGCACGCTCCCCGTGAGCACCGGCGTCATGCTGGCCCCCGTGCTGCTGCTGGCTGGCGCCGCGGTGTGCCTGCTGCTGCCGCCCGCCTTCGCCGCCCTGCTGGGCGCCTACTACGTGCTGACGCTGGCCTATTCGCTGCGGCTGAAGCAGGTGGTGATGCTGGACGTGCTGGTGCTGGCCGGGCTGTACACGGTGCGCATCTTCGGCGGCGCGCTGGCGGTCAACGTGCCCACGTCCAGTTGGCTGATGATGTTCAGCATGTTCATCTTCCTCTCGCTCGCGCTGGTGAAGCGACTGAGCGAGGTACGCCGGTTGCGACTGTCCAACGAGACGTCCGCGCACGGCCGTGGCTACCTGGCCCAGGACTACGAGCAGCTCGCCAGCCTGGGCGCGGCCTCGGGGCAGGTGTCCGTGCTGGTGCTGGCGCTCTACATCACCTCCGATGAAGTGACGGCGCTGTACGCCCACCCGGAGCGGCTGTGGCTCATCTGCCCGGTGATGCTGTACTGGGTGGGCCGGGTGTGGCTGCTGGCCCACCGCGGGCTGGTGAACGAGGACCCGCTCGTCTTCGCCCTGAGGGACCGGGTGAGCTACGCGGTAGGCCTCGTGTGCGCGTTGGTGCTATGGGCCGCCACGTGAGAGGTCTGGCGCGATGAAGTCACGGGAGTCCTGGGGGCGTTACCCCCAAGTCGAACAACAGACGCACGCCCTGGTGTGGCGCACGGACGCGCTGCCCAGGAAGGACGGCAGCCTGCTGCCGCATGGCCTGGGGCGCAGCTACGGCGACTCGTGCCTCAACGCGGAAGGCACGCTGCTGCTCACCACGGGGATGGACCGCTTCATCGCCTTCGACCCGGCCACGGGCGTGGTCCGCTGCGAGGCGGGCGTGTCGCTGGACACGATTCTGCGCCTGGCCGCGCCGCGCGGCTGGTTCCTGCCGGTGACACCGGGCACCAAGTTCGTGACGGTGGGCGGCGCCATCGCCAACGACGTGCACGGGAAGAACCACCACCGGGGTGGCACCTTCGGCCGCTACGTGCGCCGCTTCGAACTGCTGCGCTCGGACGGCAGCCGCCGGGTGTGCGCGCCGGATGAGAATCCGGACTGGTACGGCGCGACGATTGGCGGCCTGGGCCTCACCGGGCTCGTCACGTGGGCCGAGGTGCAACTCAAGCCCATCAGCAACCCGTACGTGCTCCAGGAGACGGTGCCCTTCGGAAACCTGGATGGGTTCCTCGACGTGGCCCGCGCGTCGGAGAAGGACTACGAGTTCACCATGGCGTGGGTGGACTGCCTGGCCCGGGGCAAGAAGCTGGGCCGGGGGCTCCTGTACCGGGGCAACTTCGCGCCGCCGCAGTTCGACGGGCTGCCGCTGGCCAGGAGCCACCTGTCGCACGGCGTGGGGCTGGCGGTGCCCATGGACATGCCGGCCTTCTGCCTCAACCGGCTGTCGGTGTCCGCCTTCAACTGGCTCTACTACCACCGGCAGAACGGCAAGCCGAAGCAGCGGCTGACGCACTATGACCCGTTCTTCTACCCGCTGGACGCCATCTACGCGTGGAACCGCATCTATGGCCGGCGCGGCTTCCTCCAGTTCCAATGCGTAGTGCCCTACGCCACCGCGCGGGACGCGCTGAAGGAAATCCTGGAGCGCAGCTCGCGCGGCGGACTGCCCAGCTTCCTGTCGGTGCTGAAGACGTTCGGTGACATTCCCTCTCCGGGGTGGCTGTCCTTCCCTCGCGAGGGCGTGACGCTGGCCATGGACTTCGCCAACCGCGGTGAGAAGACGTGGAAGCTGGTGGAGGATTTGGACCGGCTGACGCGGCAGGCGGGCGGCGCGGTGTACCCGGCGAAGGACGCGCGGATGAGCCCGGAGAACTTCGCGGCGTACTTCCCGCAGCGTGAGCGCTTCATGCAGTACGTGGACCCGTCGTTCTCCTCGTCGTTCTGGCGGCGGGTGAACCCGGTGTCCCTGCCCTTTTCCCTGGCCGCGGAGCGAGGCGAGACGGCATCCCCGCCGCCTCGGTCCCTGCTTGCCATCCGCTGACCTTCTTTCCGAGATTCGCTCCCCATGAAGAAAGTGCTCGTCCTCGGCGCCACCAGCGCCATTGCCCAGGCGACGGTGCGGCTCCTGGCCGCGCGCGGGGCCTCGCTGTACCTCACTGGCCGCAACGCGGCGAACCTCGACGCGGTGACGAAGGACGCCGCCACGCGCGGCGCGGCGAAGGTCGCGTCGCAGGTGGTGGACCTGAACGACTTCGACACCCACGAGGCGCTGGTGGAGGCCGCGTACACGGCGCTGGACGGGCTGGACGGCGTGGTGCTGGCGCACGGCGTGCTGGGTGACCAGGCGGAGGCGCAGCGCTCGTGGGCGGCGACGGAGGCGGTGCTGCGCACCAACTTCCTGAGCGCGGTGTCGCTGCTCACAGTGCTGGCCAACCGCTTCGAGGCGCAGAAGGCCGGCACGCTGGTGGTGATTTCGTCGGTGGCGGGTGACCGCGGCCGGCAGAGCAACTACGTGTACGGCGCGTCGAAGGGCGCGCTCAACGTCTTCCTCCAGGGCCTGCGCAACCGGCTGGCGAAGTCCAACGTCGCGGTGGTGACAGTGAAGCCGGGCTTCGTCGACACGCCGATGACGGCGCACCTGCCGAAGAACAAGCTGTTCGCCTCGCCGGAGAAGGTGGCGCGCGGACTCTTGAGCGCCGCGGACTCGCGGAAGAACGAAGTCTACGTGCCCGGCATCTGGGCGCTCATCATGCTCATCATCCGGACGATTCCGGAGACCGTGTTCAAGCGCATGAAGCTCTGAGCAGACCTGGCCGCCCCCTGGCGGTGAGACAAGGCCCGCCAGGGGAACACCTCCGCCGCGACGGGGGCGACTGGAAAGCACCTGGGATACTCCGGATAGACTGTCGGGCCAGCCCACCATGAGCGCCACGGCCCCACTGTCCTCGGTCCCCGAGCCCCAGCCCGCAGCGTCCGAAGCGAGCGTGACACCTTCTGCGCCCGAAGCTTGGAGTCTCGCGCGGCGGCTGGCATTCCGCTTCGCCTTCGCCTACCTGGGCATCTATTACTTCCCGTTCCCCTTGGACCTCATCCCAGTCCTGGGCGAGTCCATCCACGGGTTCCAGGACGGGCTCTGGAAGGCTGCGGTGCCCTGGGTCGGCAAGCACGTGCTGCGGCTGTCCACGGACATCACCGTGATGCCCAACGGCAGCGGCGACACCACGTTCAACTACGTGCAGGTGCTGATGAACTTCGTCATCGCCGTGGCGGTGACGGGCGTCTGGTCCGTCATCGACCGGCGCCGCACCGAGTACGTGAAGGCCCACGACGTGCTACACGCGAACGTCCGGTACGTGCTCGCGATGAGCATGCTGTCCTACGGGCTGGCCAAGCTCTTCAAGTCCCAGTTCCCCTTCCCCAGTCCGGAGCGGCTGGCACAGCCGCTGGGAGACTTCTCCCCCATGGGGCTGCTGTGGAACTTCATGGGCTACTCGACGGGCTACAATGTCTTCACGGGCGGCGCGGAGTTCCTGGGCGGCTGCCTGCTGCTCTTCCGGCGCACAACGACACTGGGCGCGCTCGTCGTCGCGGGCGTCATGGTCAACGTGGTGGCGCTCAACTTCTTCTACGACGTCCCCGTCAAACTCTATTCGTCCCACCTGCTGCTGATGTCGCTGTTCCTGGTGCTGCCCGATGCCCGGCGGCTGCTCAACGTGCTGGTGCTCAACCGCGCCACGCAGCCTCGCCCGCTCCAGCCGCCGTTCCCACCTTCGCGCTGGCTGAGTGGCGCCGGGCTCGTGATGAAGGTCCTGGTGGTGGGCGGCATCGCCTACGGGTTTGGGAGCTCGCGGCTGGAGTTCATCCGCAAGTACGGGGACTCCGCGCCGCGTCCCCCGTTCTACGGCTACTACACGGTCGACTCCTTCACCCTGGACGGGCAGCGCCTGGATGCCACGCCCGGAGACGCCCGGCGGTGGAAGGCGGTGGCCGTCAGCCGCTTCGGCCGGATGAACATCAAGCGCATGGACGACACCGTGAAGTCCTTCGGCCTGGAGGAGGACGCACCGAAGAAGACGCTCACCCTCATCGACGGCCAGGACGACTCCGCGAAGAAGTTCGTGCTCGCCTACACACGCTCGGACGCGAACCAGCTCGTCCTCCAGGGCACGCTCCAGGAGGCCGCCATCGAGGTCCGCCTCACGCGGGTGGATGAGTCCAAGTTCCTCTTGCTCAACCGGGGCTTCAACTGGATTCAGGAGGCCCCCTTCAACCGCTGACTCAGTCCAGTGCGGGCACGTCGCGGCCCTCGCCGAAGCCCAGGGCCCAGAAGCGCGGCCGGACGGGCTCGCGCGCCAGCAGCCACAGCAGGTGGTACTTCGCCTCGTCCTGCCCATCCAACGCGAGCGCGAAGGTGCCGTAGTGCATGGCCACCGACGTGGCCGAGCGCAGCACCTTGTGCGCCTGGAGGGCTTCCACCGGCCCCATGTGGACCGGGCGGAAGGCGGTGGGCCGGTAGGCGCCAATGGGCAGCACGGACAGCCGCATGGGACCGAAGCGCTCGGCCATCATCGCGAAGTGGGGACCGAAGCCCGTGTCGCCAGCGAAGAACACCGGCCCGCCGGATGTGGCGAGGACGTAGCCCGCCCAGAGCGTCGCCGCGCTGTCGGTGAGCCCGCGGTTGGAGCGGTGCTGCGCCGGCACCGCCGTCACCGCGCGGCCCGGCGCCACCTCCGTGGACTGCCACCAGTCCAGCTCCACCACGTGCCGGAAGCCCTCGCCGTCCAGTAGCGCCTTGTTGCCCAGGCCCACGATGAAGCGCGGATGGTGCGCCTCCTCCAGGCGCCGCAGCGTCGGCAAGTCCATGTGGTCGTAGTGGTTGTGACTCACCACCACCACGTCGATGGGCGGCAGGTCCTCGAAACGGATGCCCGGAGGCCGCACGCGCTTGGGGCCGATGAAGGGCACCGGGCTCGGACGGTCCGAATAGATGGGGTCCGTCAGCATGTTGAGCCCGTCCGCCTGGACGAGCACGGTGGCGTGGTTGATGAACGTCACCCGGAGCTGTCCCAGCCCCACGCGCTCCGGAGGCGGCTTGCCTGGAGCGAACTCCTCGTAGTCCCGCCACGGGCCGCGAGGCCCCTTGCGCAGCGCCTTGAAGACCTCGTCTGGACTCAGGCGCTTGATGGGCTCCAGGTTCTGGAAGTGCTCACCGTCGAAGTGCGCCGTCACCGGACCCTGGTGACGGGGGCCCGCGAAGAGGCAGCCCCCAAGCCACGGTGCCGACAGCAGCAGCAGCACCAGCGACAGGAGTTTCGTCATGGGCCGGGAAGAACGGTCCAGGGACATGGGTGCGGTGCTCCATCCAGACAGGACTGGGAAGACGCCCGCGCGGCCCGGGCTCGACGTCCATGTCTCGGCGTGACAGTGGACCGGGTTTGCGCCCGTCCGGCAACCGGCAACACACTTCTGGAGACGCCTCTGCACAGCGGGTGTCACGCTCCGGCGACAGGCGGAGGAGAACGCCAACGCCTCCGCGCCCCTCAGCCCCGCGCTCACGTCACGACGGCGTGCAGGATGCGCTCGAACAGCCAGGGCGTCTTCCCCAGCAGCCGCACCACGGGACGGCGAAGCCAGGGCCGTCGCGCCAGCATGAGCAGCGCGCCTGTCGACCGGGAGTACTTGCGGAAGACCCGCTGGAAACACTGCTCGTAGGGCATCAGCGCCTCGCGCGTGGCGCCATGGACGAGCGCCTCCGGTAGCAGGTTCCCCAGCGACTCCGCGCACACGAAGGCCAACGACAGGCCCTCTCCGGTGATGGCGTCCACGTAGCCCGCCGCGTCTCCCACCAGCGCGAAGCGGTCGGCGATGCGCGCTCGGGCCACCCGGGCCAGCGGTCCCGCGCCGCGGGGCTGGGAGTCCGGCTCCGAGCCAGAGAGCCGCTCCGACAGTTTGGGGAAGCAGGCCAGCAGCGTCTCGAAGCTCACCCGCCCTTCCACCCCGCCGTCCTCCCAGAGGAAGGCCAGGCCCACGCGCCGCGCGCCCGTGGGCGTCACGTAGGCCTCCACGCCATGCGCGAAGTGGATCTCCACATAGGGCGTCCACGGCGCGACCTGGAAGTGTCGTCGCAGGCCGAAACGGCGCGGTCCCGTCGGCTCCACCTCCAGACCTTCCGCGCGGCGCAGCGGTGAAGCCAGCCCATCCGCGGCCACCAGCATGGCGGCCTCCACCGGGCCTTCAGCCGTCTGCAGCACCACGCCCTTGCCATCCCGCTGGTGGGACAGCACCTGCGTGCGCTCGCGCAGCTCCACGCCCACCGTTCGCGCCCGCGACACCAGCGCCGTGGCCAGCGCCACGCGCCGCACGCCCAGCGCGCCCTTGCCAGGGAACAGGCCCTCCGCCGTGCTGCCATCCTCCTGGACGTAGCGGATGCCCACGAAGGGATGGCTGCCCTGGTCATCCAGCAGAGGCAGGACGCCCAACCGCTCCAGCACCGCCATGCCGGGAGGCAGCAGCCCTTCGCCACAGGCCTTATCCACCGGCGCGGTGCCGCGCTCCAGCACCACGGTGTTCAGCCCCCGCAGCGTGGTGGTGATGGCCACCGCCAGCCCCGCGGGTCCTCCGCCCACCACGGCGACGTCATACCGCTTCACGGCGTGGACTCCTCCGGGACTCCCATCCCCATGATGGCCTGTCTCACGCTGACGCCGTGCACGGCCCCACGGCCTGAGACCTCACGTGTCGCTCTCCGCGCGGACCATCGCCAACGCGCTCCGAGCCATCTCCACCGCCAGCCCCACCGCGCCAACCTTCTTCGGCGGCGCCAGCTCCTCGGCCAGGTAGCGGCGCAGCGCCTCGGCGCGGCGCAGCTTGCCGCTGGACGTGCGCGGCAACGTGCCTGGCACGAGCATCCGCACGGTGTGAGGCCGCACGCCCGTGGTCTCCACCACCGCCGCGCGGATGCGCTCCTCGACCACGTCATCCGCCTCCTGCCCCGAACGCTCCGCGAGGATGAGCAGCGCCTCGTCCTCGCCCCCTTCGGGCGTGAAGCCCAGCGCCACCGCGCAGCCCGCGCGCACGCCCGCCACGCTCTGCAGCGGCTCCTCGAACGCCTGCGGCGCGTGGTTCGCGCCTCGGATGATGACCACGTCCTTCGCCCGGCCCGTGAGGAACAGCTCGCCCTCCGCGATGAAGCCCAGGTCGCCCGTGTCCAGCCATCCGTCCCGCGTCAGCGTCCGGTCCGTGGCCTGCGCATCCGCGAAGTAGCCGGCCATCAGGGACGGCCCCCGCGCGAAGACCCGGCCCACGCACCGCTCCGCGAGCGCCTCGCCCGTCTCGCCGCGCACCTCCACCTCGAAGCCCGCCACGGGCATGCCCACGCTCACCAACTCACGCGAGCCCTCCGCCACCCGGCCTTCCCGGGCCAGCAGCCCCGCGTCCACGCCCAGCGCGCGCGGCCCCCGCCCTTCCGGCGGGAAGGTGACGGCGAGCGACGCCTCGGACAGCCCGTACACCGGCCGCAACGCCCGCGCGGAGAAGCCCCACCGCTCGAAACGCACCGAGAAGCGGCGCAGCGTGTCCACGGACACCGGCTCCGCGCCGTTGAGCGCGTGCCGCCACGACGACAGGTCCACCCCGTCCAGCTCCGCGTCCTTCACCCGCTTCAAACACAGGCCATAGGCGAAGTTGGGCGCGGGAGAGATGTAGCCCCGGTGGCGAGACAGCGCGCGGAGCCACAACGCGGGCCGTGCGAGGAAGGCCTCGGGGGGAATCAGCACCAGGCTTCCCGGGTAGTACAGCGCGGACAGCAGACAGCCGATGAGCCCCATGTCGTGGTACAGCGGCAACCAGCTCACGCCCACCCGGGGAACCCCCGCCCCCAGCGGCATCGCCATCTCCAGCGCCGCGACCTGCGCCAGCAGGGCTTCGTGCGTCAGCGTCACCGGCTTCGGATCCACCGTGGAACCGGACGAGAACTGGATGAGCCCCAGCGCGTCCGGCCGCACCGGAACCTCCAGCACGTCATCCCCCCGGGACACCTCGTCCACCGTGTAACACCCCAGCCGGGGGCGCGCGCGCTCCACGCTGGGCCCCAGCAGCAGGCGCACGCGAGCGTCCGTCAAGACCATCACCGAGCCCGTCACGTGGAGCATCCGCGAGGTCGCGCGGTGGTACTCCTCCAGTCGCCCCAGCCGCACCGGCGGGTACAGCGGCACCGGCACCGCGCCCGCGAGCAACGTGCCGAAGAAGGCGTCCATGAAGGCCGGCGACGTGGGCAGCAGCAACGCCACCCGGTCACCCTCGCTCACGCCCAGCCGGGCCAGCCCCGCGGCGGTGCGCTTCGCCCGGCGGTACACGTCCGCCCAGGGCATGGCCACCTCGCGCTCGGCCGCGTCCACGAAGGTGAGCCCCAGCGGCGACGTGCGCCCGGTGTCCGCGAGCGCCGCGTTCACCGTCAGATGCCTGGGTGGAGGCAACGCAGGGCCCACCAGTCGCGAGCCAGCATCCTTCACGGCAGGGCCTCCTCCGGCCTGGGTTCCACCGGAGCCGCGACCCGCTGCGCCACCAGCTTCGCCAGGTCGCCCACCGTGCGCACGCCCTGCGCGTCCTCTTCGGACAGGCGGATGCGGAAGCGGTTCTCCAGCCCCACCGCCAGCACCGTGAGGCCCAGGCTGTCCAACTGGAGGTCACGCACCAGGTCCTGCGAGGGCTCCACCGCGCCCTTCCACTCCAGCTCCTCGGTGACGATGCGATGAATCTCCGTCATGACCTCCAGTTCGCGTTCAGCCACGTGGCACCTCCGGAATGAAACGAGGGCGATGGGAGAACGCCTGCGCGTACACATCACCCAGCGCCGCCTCTTCCGCGCGGATTCGCACGTAGAGCAGCGCCGCATTGCCCACTGAGAAGACCAGCGCCGTCCACCATGCACCGTGGATGAGCGGCACGCACGCCAGTTCCAACACCACCGCGACATAGTTGGGATGGCGCAGGAAGCGATAGGGCCCGCCCGTCACCGGCGCCAGCCCCGGTACCACGATGATGCGCGAGTTCCACCGGTCGCCCAACGTGGCGATGGCCCAGTACCGCAGCCCCTGCGCCAGCACCGCGCCCGCCAGCGCCGCCCAGCCCCACGCGCCCGGGAAGCCGCGCCGCAGCAGGAACACCTCCGCCACGCACGCCACCAGGAACAGCGTGTGGAACACCACCATGAAGCGGTAGTGCCGCTGCCCCGTCTCCACTCCGCCGCGCGCGAAGGCCCGGGCGGCGTTGCGCTTGGAGAGCACCAGCTCCACCAGCCGCTCCACGACGAGCGCGGCCATGAAGCCCAGGAAGAGGGCGTGCGTGGAGGTCACCATCGCAGCAGCACCATCTCCGCGCCGAAGCCCGGCCCCATGGCCATCATCACGCCCCACTCCCCCGGCTGCGCGCGGACGGACTCCAGCGTCTCTCCGAGCACGAAGAGCACCGACGCGGAGGAGAGATTGCCCACCTCACGCAGGGAGGCCCACGAGCGCTCCAGCGCCGAGGGCGCCAGCTCCAGCGCCTCCTCGAAGGCCTCCAGCACCTTGGGCCCACCGGTGTGCGCCACCCAGTGCCGGATGTCCCCGCGCTTCAGTCCATGCTGCGCGAGGAAGCCATCCACGTTGCCTCGGATGTGGTCCTTCACGAGCCCCGGCACCTTCGCGGACAGCACCACCTTGAAGCCGGTGTCCACCACGTCCCAGCCCATGATGCGCTCGGTGTCCGGGTAGAACACGGAGCGCGACGCCACCACCCGCGGCCCTCGCGCCCCCGGGGCCGCCGCGCCTCGGAGCACCGCGCACGCCGCGCCGTCGCCGAAGAGGCCGGACGCGATGATGTTCGGAATGGACAGGTCCTCGCGCTGCAACGTGAGCGAACACAACTCCACGGCGATGACGAGCGCTGTGTGCTCCGGAAAGCCGCGCAGGTAGTCCGCCGCCCGGGCCACACCCGCCGCGCCCGCCACGCATCCCAGACCGAAGAGCGGCGTGCGCTTGAAGTCCTCCCGGAAGCGCATGCGGTTGGCCAACCGCGCGTCGATGCTCGGCGTGGCGATGCCCGTCACGGTGACGAAGAAGACGTGGTCCACCTCCCCGGGCGTGAGCTCCGCCGCGTCCAGGGCCTTGCGCACCACCGTTTCGCCCAGCTCCGTGGCCGAGCGAATCCAGGCGTCATTGCGCTGTTGGAATGTCAGCAGCGGCGGATAAGCCTCCAGGGGCAACGCCAGATGCCGTCCTCCCACCTGGACGGCGCGGTGCAGGTCCTCCAGCCGCTCCAGGTTGAAGTGGCGCGTGGCCCACAGCTCGCGGAACGCGGCGATGAGCTGCTCCTGACTGGCGTAGTGCGGCGGGAGTGCCCGCCCCATGGCACAGATGAAGGGCGAGCGGTCCTGGCCTGAGGCACTGAGCATGGCGTTCCCGGGTCATTCGCGTCGGTGGAGAGTTGACGCTTAATCGGAGACAGCGTCCAACGCGATACGGGATGTTCCCGCTTCCGTCTCCCGCACGCACCTCGCATGTCCGACTGTCACGCGGATGACGCACACGGCCGTCGCGGCCGACGCATCAACAACACGTGCTGGGAACCCCCTGGGCGGTGGCGTCGAAGAAATCCGTCCCGCGCCATACACAAGCGCTGAACGAACCTTGCTCAACGCCGGATGAAGGCCGCCGCCAGCAACAGGAGCAGCGCCCACGTCAGGCCTCCCGGTGCCGACGAACAGCCACCCTCGTCACGCGGAGGCGGAGGCCGGGGCTCACCTGGCACACCCGCGTCGACACCACCGTCCAGGTCTCCTCCTGGACCTGCGTCGACGCCCCCGTCCAGGTCGTCCCCACCGTCCGGGTCAGGCGGTGGCACGGTGGCGCAGGGCGCGCCGGAGTCCTCCCCGGAGATGCACAGCCGCCCATACCGGCCCAGGCCGTCGCGCCGTCCGTCCACCACGGCGACGATGACGTGTGTGGCGTCCTCGGCGTCCACGTGAGCGGACAGGGTCCCCACGCCGTCCGCGCGTGCGACGCGCAGCACCTGCGTCGGCGTCACCGCGGCCACCAGCAGGTGGATGGCGGGAGAGTCCTCGCCCTCGGTGGGCTCGAAGGAGGCGGTGACAGAAGACGTCCCCCCTTCCACCTCGAAGTAGCGCGTTGACGCGGCCGCCACCCGCACGGATGGCTCCGTCACTGGCAGCGTGCGTGGCGCGACGGTCAGCGGCGCATAGCCCTCACCGTTCTCATAACCCGCGCCCCATGCCCGGCGCGGTCCAGTGGCCAGGTTCCACAGGGCGAACTCCGCGAAGGCGGTGTCGAAGTCAGCGCCCCAGTCGCGCTGTAGCGCCGTCTCCACCAGCACCGGCCAGCGGACCGACGGCGTCACGACGCTCTCCTCCCACAGCGAGCGCACCACCCCATCCCCGAAGCGCTCGCCCAGGAACTGGAAGTAGATGCTCGTGCCATAGCTGAAGGACACCGCCGGCCCTTCCGGGTCCAGCACCAGGGTGCGGTCCGGACGCGACAGGTACGCGGCGGTGAATCGCTCCAAGTCATCCAGCGCGGGCCGGTAGCGCTCACTGGCCCAGACCGCGGTGCCCTCCGATGCCACGCTGCCCAGGCCCGGGTGATAGGCCGCCTGCACCGCGTGGAAGAACTCGTGGCTGGCGAGGATGTCCACTGCCTCGTCATGGGACGGGTAGTTGTAGCCCGCGAAGTCGTTCTCCTGGAGCATGTGCCCGGTGCAGCGGGACGACGCCTCCAGACAGCCGTCCAGCCGGAAGGCTCCGTCCGCGATGCCACTGAAATCCACCAGGTACACATCGAAGCGGCCGTCACCGCCGTTGTCGCTCCCCACCCAGCCGTCATCCGGTGGCAGACGGAAGCCCAGCCCTTCATAGAAGGCGGCGACGCGGTCATACGCGGACGCGACGGTCTCCACCGCGTCCGGAACACCACTCCCGTCCGCGTCCGCCGCCGGCACGGCGTTGGAACCGGAACGGGAGAAGTGGATGCGGAAGAGCCCCCCAGGGGACACGACCGATTCCACCGCCTCGCCCTCGTCGAAGCGCGGAGGCAGCGCCGAGGGCGAGGTGGGGCGCGCTCCCGCTTGCAGTCCCGCTTCCCACGTCACGAACGAATCGTGCCGTTCGTGCGGTTCACGCGAAGCCTGCTGGACAGGTCCACACCCGAAAGGGATGAGCAGGAGCAGCGCCCGGAGCTTCATGGCAGGAAGGCCCACTTCACGCGGAGCTGCCCCGAGCCGCTCGGCGTCCCCGACGGCAGCTCGTTCGTCGCGTTGCAATGCTCCTGCACGGCCAGCTCGTAGTAGGACGTCACCTCGAACTTCACATGGCGCCCATCCGCCAGGCGGATGATGAAGACATCCCCCGACATCTTCACGCAGCCCTGGTAGGACCAGAAGCTGCTCAGCGCCATCGTCGGCCCGGCGAGCCCCGAGTTGTCCGGGATGAACTCACACGTGTCGGTGTACCAGGCGTCGGACTGGAAGGTCAGGTCCGCGGGCACGGACGTCACGGTCTCGAAGCGGGTGCCCGTGGGCAGCCGCGCCACGCCAATGCAGGACGGGCCGGACGTGCCGCCGTTCAGCCGGATGTAGTAGCGACGGAACGCGATGTCCCAGCCGTGGTCGCCCAGCGACGTCTGGTCGTCGATGTTGACCCGGGCCAGGCCCTCGGGCGTGAAGCGAGCGTAGGTGTAGGACTGGTTCACCGTGAGACCACCCGCGCGGGCGTCGATGTACGAACGGAACTCGCCCGTTGGCGCCTCCTCCTCGAACATCGCCGTCGTCGACGGCGTCGTGAGCAGGTTCAGCCGGTCGATGCTCTGCTCGCTGCAAGGCACGTCGCTCTGGCACAGCGGCTCCGTGCCCGCGTCCGGCTCAGGCTCCGTGCCCGCATCCGGCTCAGGCTCCGTGCCCGCGTCCGGCTCGGGCTCCGTTCCAGAGTCCGGCTCGGGCTCCGTTCCAGAGTCCGGCGTCGGGTTCGTCCCGGAGTCCGCCTGTCCGGCGTCGGGCACCGGGGTGGGGTCTTCATCAGACGAACCACAATTCACCAACAGGGCCAGCGCCATCGCCACGGCGGCCAGCACCCACAGGCCTTGCTTGCTGGCCTTCGTGTGCATCGTTTCTTCGGTGTGAGTCTTCATCAACGGCCCTCTCCCTCGGATGGTGCGGAGCCGGAGACCACCCATGGCCAGGACAAGGCGCACACGGCGCAGTGCCATTCCGGCCTCCACGCGCGGCACCATAAATGATAACGATTCTCATATTCAATATTCGACCCATGAAATCATCGTCCTTCTGAAGCGCCCATGCCGGGAATGTCCGCAGTCCTCGCAAATACCCTCGTGCCGTGGTTCGCGAAGGCCACCCGCGTCACTTCGGTTGAGACACTGGCACCTCGACTGCGCCGCGTGCGCTTCGAGGGCGAGTCGCTCAAGGGTGTCCGCGCCGAGCCCGGCCACGAAGTGGAGTTCCGTGTCGGCCCGACGGCCTTCCGGCACGACACGCCGTCACTGGTGGACCCAGCGCGTGGAGCGCTCGAGGTCGTCGTCTTCTTCCATGGCCAAGGCCCCGGCAGCAGCTGTCGTCATGCTGCGCCAGGAACTGCTCGACCGACGCGGCTTCGCGAAGCGCGACGTGCGCAGCAAGGCTTACTGGAGGGACGGCAAGCGGGGCCTCTGATCGCAACGTGCGGATGAAGCGAGCAGGCGGAGACTGGTGAGCGCGAGGAGGTACCGCCTGCCATGTGCGGTACGCAATCTCTCGACCTGCGCGATCGGTCCATCGCAGCCTGGCAAGAGAGTCCCCCCTCCTGGCGGCCATTTCTCCGCGCGATGCAGCCGGTGGGCTGGCCCACCGCGGCGACGCAATCGCCCAGCCCTTTTGAGGCGCGCCATGAGGCGAGCCGCCCCGAGGGCCGGGGCGCACCTCGGCAGCTCGCTGTTCGGAAATGTCGGGAGATTTCGCGGCGCAAAACCCCCGACATTTCCGAACAGCGAGCTACGGGAGTGACTCCGGCTCCCCCCGGCGCGAGGGGACTCCGGGGGAGCGCGCGGTTCGTTCAGCATGAAATCCACCACGGAGGTGATGGCATCCGCGCGCGCCGTGCGCTCACGAGGCGTCCCCGCGCATGCACTCCTTGCACGAACCGCTCCGTCCCGCTGTCGCTCGTTCTGCTCTGCCTGGCGTTCGCGCGGCCCACGGACGACACGTCGCGACGGTTCCGTCTCTCAGCACATCTGAGCTGCGCGATGAGTCAGCGCAGCCGCCGGCACGCGGACGTCTTCACCGCCAGGGACACCCGCGCGCCGGGCACCACGCCCAGCTCACGCACCGACGCGGACGTGAGCCACACCACCCAGCGCACGCCCGCCACCTCCACGGTGGCCGCGTCCTCCCCCGTCGCCACGGGCTCCACGTTCACCACCGTGCCCGTCATGACGTTGCGCGCGGAGACGCCCGTCAGCGGTTGGATGGACAGCAGGATGTCCGCGGCCGGCACGGCATAGGCCGCGCGCGTGCCCGGCGCCAACGCGGGCGAGTCCGGCACCCACAACGACAACCCACCCTGCATCCGAAGCCGCAACCCGCCGTCGTCCGGACGCTCCAGGACTCCTTCGAGGATGTTCTCCTCCCCTTCCCCTTCACCGGCGAGCAGGCCTCGCGCCGCCGCGCCCAGCACCTCGGCCGCGGGCCCGGCCGCGCGGACCTGCCCCTGGTCCAACAGCAGCGCCTCCCGCGCCAGCACGCGCGCCTCGCCCAGTTGATGCGTCACGTACAGCATCGGCACCTGGGCCTCGTCGCGCACGCGCAGCAGGTACGGCAGCACGCGTTCCTTCAGTGCCACGTCCAGCGCGGCGAGCGGCTCATCGAGCAACAACAACGCCGGGTCCGTGGCCAGCGCGCGAGCCAACGCCACGCGCTGCTTCTCGCCCCCGGACAGCGTGGCCGGGTAGCGGCGCAGCAGCGGCGCCAGCTCCAGAATCTCCACGGCCTCGTCCACGCGAGAGGCCCGCCCCGGCCGCACGCCAAAGCGAACGTTCTGCTCCGCCGTGAGATGCGGAAAGAGCAGCGCATCCTGGGGCACGTAGCCCATGCGGCGCTGTTCGGGCGGCACGTCGCTTCGCGCAACGCTGTCCAACAACACGCGGCCATCCAGCACCACCCGCCCCCGGGCGCCGCGCCGCAGCCCCGCGAGCACCTCCAGCAGCGACGTCTTCCCGGAGCCCGAGCGCCCCATCACCGCCACCGACGCGCCATCCAGCCGCGTGCCCACCTCCAACGTGAAGCGCGCCAGTGGCAACCGGATGTCCAGCTCCAGGCTCACGCGCGCACCCTCCGCCCACGCCGCCGCGTCACCGCCTCGGTCGCGAACACCGCCACGAAGGCGAGCAGCGCCGCCACGCCCGCCAGCCGCAGCGCCTCCGCGTCCCGCCCCAACTGCGTGCGCTGGAAGATGGCCAGGGACAGCGTCTGCGTACGGCCTGGGATGTTGCCCGCCACCAGCACCGTGGCGCCGAACTCCCCCAGCGCGCGGGAGAACGCCAGCAGCGCGCCCACCAGCACACCACGCCAGGCCAGCGGCAACGTCACCCGGAAGAAGGCGCGCGTGCGCGAATCGCCCAGCGTGCGCGCCACCGCCACCAACCGCGGGTCCACCTCCTCGAAGCCCGAGCGCGCCGAGCGCACCAGCAACGGGAACGCCATCACCGCGCTCGCCAGCACCACGGCCTTGGGCGTGAAGACGACCTCCATGCCCCACGCGTCCAGCACGCGCCCCAACGGGCCATTGCGCCCGAGCAACTCCAGCAGCACCAGTCCCACCGCCGTGGGCGGCAGCACCAGCGGCAGCGTCAGCACCGTCTCCACCACGCCCTTGCCTGGGCCCTCCCACCGCGCCAGCGCGTACGCCACCGCGAGCCCCGGCGGCAGGATGAGCAGCGTGGCCAGCGCCGCCACCCAGATTGTGAAGGACACCAACGCCGCGACGCCCTCCATCAGGGAGCCCGCGCGCTGGGAACGCCGAAGCCGTGGCGTGTGAAGACCTTCCGAGCCGTGTCAGACTGAAGGAAGCGCACGAATGCCCGCCCGGCCTCCGGTGCGGCGCCCTTCGTCAGCGCCGCCGCCGGATACACGATGCGCGACACGTCCTGCTCAGGCACCTGGAAGGCGACGCGCACGCGCTTCGAATGTGCCGCATCCGTGGAATACACGACGCCTGCGTCCACGCGCCCCGTCTCCACCGCCGCCAGCGCGGCGCGCACATTGAGCGCCGGCACGATATTCGGCGCCAGCGCCTTCCAGAGCCCCGCCTTCACCAGCCACGCCTTCGCATACACGCCCGCGGGCACCGCCTCCGGGTCCGCCAGCGACAGCCGCTTCAACCCACGCAACCCAGCGGGTGAGGACGGCGCCGACTTCGCGTCCACCGTAACCACCACCACCAGCCGGTTGGACAGCAGGTCCACGCGCGTCGAGGGCGCGACCAGGCCCGCCTTCTCCACCGCGTCCATCTGCGCCGTGTCGGCGGAGAGGAAGACGTCCGCGGGCGCTCCGGCCACGGCCTGACGTGCGAGGTCGCTCGAGGCCCCCAGGGAGAACTCCACCGCGTGGCCCGTGGTCTGGGTGAAGGCCGGCGCCAGCTCCTGGAGCGCGTCCGAGGTGCTCACGGCCGCGAACACCAGCACCGTGTCGGCTCGGGCAGATGCCCCCGACAACAGCATGGAGACGGCACAAAGCAGGAACAGATGACGCATGGCGTAGCACCTCGCATATCCGGACAACCCGCGTTGCATTGTCGTCAGGTCAGTGCCCATCTGGACAACAGATTGACCCGCCCATGCGGGGCCGCTATGGGATACTCCGTGTCACGGAAATTCCACAAAGAGGATGAAGACGTTTCCGAGGATCTGGAGAAGCTCCAGAACCTGCTCCTCGCGCTGGGCCGGCGCAGTTCGCTCCGTGACCCCATCGCCAGCATGTGCGAGCAGCTCCAGTTTACGCCACCTCAGGTTCACGCCATCCTCTGGTTGGGTCAGGACGGCCCGCTCACCATGGGCGAGCTGGCGCGCCGGCTGGGTGTCACGGAGAAGACCGTCACGGGTGTGGTGGACCGGCTGGAGCGCCAGGGGCACCTGCTGCGCGAGCGCAGCGCCACCGACCGCCGCGTCGTGCACTGCCGCCTGACGGAGGAAGGCCAGTCGACCTGGGAGCGGCTCAACCGCGTGGTCGTCCATGGCATGCACCAGTTCCTGGGCATCCTCGACGTGGGAGACCGCAAGGCCCTCTTCCGCATCCTGGAGAAGCTGGTGAAGCGCATGAGCGCCCCGGCCACGCCCACGCCGCGTGAGCGCGCGGGCTGACAGCCGGGCCCCCGGCGAGGCCCCAGTCCCCCAAGCGGCCAGACAGGCTTCATGCCCGGGTGGTCAGCCCCCCTGCGTCGCGCGGCAGTCGCAGCTTGCGACAGGGGAGGAAGGCGATGAGGGCACACGCGCGCGGGGTGGCGGTAGGGGTGCTGCTGGGCCTGGTGGCCTGCCGGAAGGACGCGGAGGAGCCGCCTCCCTCCACGGCGACCTCCGCACCGAAGCCGACCGCGCCTCCCCCGCTGCCCGCCGGACGCGCCGTGGCGCTCGCCTCCGTCGCGCCCCTGGTGGCGTCCGTGAGTCCGGCCGTCGTCAACGTGGAGGTGCGGCTGGGCGCGCCCACGCCTGGCGAGCCGAAGGACACGCCCTGGGGAGGTGAAGGTCCCTCGCCTTTCGGAGGCTTGCCGTTCGACGGTCCCCCTTTCGGCGACGCCCCCGAGGACCCGCTGTCTCCCTTCGAGGCCCCCTCGCCCTTCGCGCCGCCGGTGCGTGAGGGCATCGGCTCCGGCTTCATCATCGACGCCAGGGGGCTGGTGCTGACCAACCACCACCTCGTGGAGGACGCGGAGGCGATTCAGGTACAGCTCGCCGACGGGCGCGACCTGGAGGCGCGCGTGCTGGGCTCGGACCCGCTCACCGACGTGGCGGTGCTCCAGCTCGAACGCCTGGACGGCGGCAAGCCCTTGCCGGTGGTGCGGCTGGGAGACTCGGATGCACTGCGTGTGGGGGACTGGGTGCTGGCCATTGGCAATCCCTTCGGCCTGACGTCCAGCACCAGCCTGGGCATCCTCGCCGCGAGGGAGCGCGACATCGCGGCGGGCCCCTTCGACGACTTCCTCCAGACGGACGCCGCCATCAACCCGGGCAACTCCGGCGGTCCGCTGTTCAACCTGAATGGCGAGGTGGTGGGCATCAACACCGCCATCGCCGGCGAGGGCTCGGGCATTGGCTTCGCGGTGCCCAGCAACCTCGTCAAATCGCTGCTGCCCCAGTTGGAGAAGAAGGGCACCGTCACCCGGGGCTGGCTGGGGCTGATGGTGCAGGACATGACGCCCGATTTGGGCGAGGCGCTGGGCGCGCCGGTGCAGGAGGGCGCGGTCGTCACCGACGTCACGGCGGAGACAGCGGCGGCCCGAGCCGGGCTGCGGCCGGACGACATCATCGTCGCCGCGGATGGGCAGCCCATCGACTCGGCGGGCGCGCTCACGCGACTGGTGGCGCAGAAACCACCAGGCGAAGAGCTCACGCTCGCCCTCTACCGGGACGCGAAGAAGCGCGACGTGAAGGCGACGCTGGGCACGCGGCCCGACCTGGAAGGCGTCGCCGAGAAGGAGCCGGCCGTCGGGGGCTCGCAGCGCCCCGCCGAGCATCGCGTGGGGCTGAGCCTGATGGACATGGACCCGGCGCTGGCGGAGTCCCAGGAGCTGCCGCCTTCCGGCGCCTTGGTGACGGAGGTGGCCCCCGCCTCCATGGCCGAACACGCCGGCCTGCTGCCGGGCATGGTGGTGGTGGAGGCCGAGAACAAGCCCGTGCGCGGCGCGAAGGACGTGGTGACGGCGCTGCGGAAGACGAAGCCCGGCGAGTCCGTGCTGCTCCGCGTGGCCCTGCCGGGTGGCGCGCTGGAGCTGCGCGCGCTCACGGTGCCGGAGAAGTAGGCGCGCGCGCCAGCAGCACGCGGGGATGCAGCAACAGCGCGACGGCCTCGCGCACCGTCCAATAGATGCGGTCGAACGTGTCCAGGTTGCGCTCCGTCTCCAGCGCCGGACTGGTGGCCACCTCCCAGCCATACAGCCGGAAGTAGTTGCGCGCGCGCAGCAGGTGATACGGGTCCGACACCACCACCACGCGCCGAGCCCCCAGCCCGCGCAGCACTTCGGCCGTGAGCCGGGCGTTGTCGTCGGTGGAGTGACTTCCCTCCTCCAGGACACACGCCTCCGCCGGAACGCCCATCCGCGTCGCCAGCGCCAGCATGGCGCGTGCCTCGGAGGGTGGATTCACGCCCACGCCGCCGGAGAAGACGAGCCGGGGAGCCACGCCGCGGTGGTACAGCCCCGCCGCGTGCTCGGTGCGCGCGCGCAGCGCCCCGGAAGGCACGCCCCCGGGCAACACGCGCGCGCCAAGCACCACCAGCACGTCCGCGGGCGCGGCCTGCTCGCGTTGACCGAAGCGGTCCACCACCCAGGCGAGGCCGAAGACGCCACACGTCAGCACGCCCGCACCCACCATCAGGAGCCGGAAGAGGCGCACGGTGCGCGGCGTGAGTGACGTGGGCAGCACCCTCCGCACGCTAGCCTGAAGTCGCCCCTCCGCCACCGCGCAATCCACGCCGATGCCCGGTGGCCACACAGCGGCGCGCGTTGCCGCGGCGGCCAGCAAGAACTGCCGGGGTCGCGAGGATTTCCAGCGCTGGCGCGTCGCCTGAGCGCATGTCCCGAGGGGCCATGGGAAGGCCCGGGGAATGAACCGCATCTCGGCCGCGGCGCGTCGTGACCGGACGCGTGCGCGGCATGACACGCGGGCCCGGGCGGACTGGACGTAGCCCCAGGGGTGCGCTCCAATCCCCCGGGTGATGACTCCTGAAGACGCAACGAAGGCCCTGTCGGAAGTGGAGCTGGTGCCCTGCGCGGAGATGGCGCTGATGGACGCGCGGCGGCTGGTGGACGCCTGCCTGGGCGCGGACGTGCCGGCGCTCGTGCATCGCGAGGCCTGCAGCAAGCCGGGATGCAGCCCGAAGTTCCAGGTGCTGGTGCGCCCCGAGGACGGCCCTCGCGTGGCCGCCCTGCTCCAGCAACGGTGGATGGACAGCATCGAGCGCGAAGGCCTGGTGCCCATGGGACGCACCGCCGCGCCGGCGGCCCCCATCCCCGAGGACGGCGAGCCGCCCTGCCCGGCCTGTGGCACCGCCGCGCCGCTGCTGGAAGGCGCCTGTAGCGACTGCGGACTCCAGCTCGATTGAGGGACGGGCGGACGCGAGCGGTTGTCACATCATCGCTTCGTCTCATGAAACATTTGCAGCACACTGTGGCCTGCAAACCCAAACGAGGGGCGTCCGCGCCCCCGCGGAGAGCGTGAATGGAAGTCAAAGGCGTCGCTTTCCTGGCCCGGCAACAGTTGATGGTGCAGACCCACGGGGAGGCGGCCTGGAAGGCGTTCCTCACCCACTTCGCGAAGAAGGAGCCCTTCTTCTCCAAGCCCGTGATGCCGGTGTCGCGCATGCCGGCGGACGCGTTCCTCCGGCTCAACGACGAACTGCTGGCGCGCTTCTACAACAACAACCCGAGCGCATATTGGCAGTTCGGCGTGAAGTCCGCCGAGTACGCCCTGGGCCAGGGCCAGCTCAAGGCGATGTTCAGCCAGGGTGACTTCCGGCGCTTCCTGCTGTTCACCCCCGGCATCTGGAAGGGCTACTTCACCGAGGGCGACCTCAACGTGCTCCCCGGTCAGGGCCACACCGACCTGCACATCACCCACGTTCCCCGGCCGCACCCCTACTTCGAGCTGTCCGTCATGGGCTTCGCCTCCGGCGGACTGGCGTACCTGGGCGCGCAGAACCTCGAGCACCAGGTGCTCAAGGGCTTCACGCGCAACGACAACGAAGTGCTGTACCGCTTCAACGTCGGCTGATGCCCGCGCCGGCCCGCGCCTCGTTCAAGGCGCGGTGCCAGTGGCCGCGCGCTCGGCAACCAGGGGCGCGGCTTCCGGCTTCAGCCGCAGGTCCGCCACCACGGGGTAGTGGTCGGACACGTCCACGCGCAGCACCCGGCTGGCCACGGACGTGAAGGCATCACACGCCAGCACGTAGTCGATGCGCAGCGTGGGCAGGAAGAGCGGCAGCGGATACGTGCCCCCCGTCGCCGCGGCGACGTCATGCAGGGCCCGCCGCAGCAGCCGCGTGGAGCGTGAGTCCGGTCCGTCGTTGAGGTCCCCCAGCAACACCTTGGGCCGCGAATCCTGCGCCATCAGCCGCGCCACGTAGGCGCTCTGCCGCACGCGGGTGTCGCTGTTGAAGGGCTGGCGGATGAGGTGCGTAAGGTAGACGCTCACCTCGCGCCCATCCACCTCCACCACCGCATGCGCCACGGTGCGAGGCTCCGCGCCGCGCGGCCCCGGCAGCGGATACTGCGCCAGTGCCTCCAGCGGGAAGCGCGACAGCACGGCGATGCCGTAGGCCCCGCCGAACAAATCCGTGGTGCGGAAGTGGGCGCGGTACTTCAGGCCGGTGAGGCGCGACAGCTCCTCCGTCTGGTCCAGGCCGCGCGCGCGGGTGGACCCCACGTCCACCTCCTGCAAGGCGACGACGTCCGGCACCGCGGCGCGAATCACGTGCGCCACGCGCTCCAACCCGCGGGCGCCAGACTGGATGTTGAAGGTCATCACCCGCAGCTCTCCCGGGGCGCGCCGCACGGCGGCGACGGACTCGGTGGAGGCGAGGTAGCCAGGGCCGGTCGCACACGCGAGCGGCCCCATCAGGAACAAGAGGGGGAGGAGGCGGCGAACGCTCATGGGCGGAAGGGGCGCGATGTTAAGCCCCCTCCGCGAACCTGTCTCCCTGCCCCCCAGGCTCGTCCGGAAGGCAGCCGGCCTGGCGGGCCATCAGTAAGCAGGCTGGCGAGGCCGTGTCCGCCCTCCACCGGGGGGGCCCGACCCAGGGGCCGACCTGCGTCCGGTCCAGGCCGCCCTTCCCCCTGCTCCATCCCACGCCCAACCTGTTTCTTCATGAAAACGACACTGGCATCCGATTCGTCTGGCCGGTCCCGCTGGCGCTCGTGGGCGCTGATGGCCATTCCCGCCGCCCTGTTGCCCGTGGGACTCCTGCGCTACCGCGCCCGGCGCCGGTCACGCCGTCCGGCGCCCCTGCGCAGCGCCGTGGGCCTGGGGCTGGTGTCCGTGGCCATCCTGCGACTGGCAGGCAACTCCCGGCGGAAGGTTCGACGCGTGCCGTCCTTCTCCGCCTTCCTGCCCGACGAGTTCACCGCCTCGGTGGCCTCCGGTCACTGACGGCGCTGTCGCGCACGGAGGCCTCCTTTCAACGAGGCCTAGCGGCGGCGGCGCAGGCGGGTGCCGAGCAGCACCAGCGCCGCGCCCAGCAACGGGATGCCGCCCGCGGCGGCGCAGCCACCGCCGTCATCACCACCACCGTCGCCGCCGCCAGTCGCCACGTTGACGTTGAGCGTGGTGGCCGCGGAGGCGTCTCCCTGGTCGGTGCCGTTCTCGTTCACCGAGTTGCCCGCACCGTACAGGGTGACGGTGCCGGGAGTGGACGGCGCCACCAGGGTGAAGTCGAAGCGGGCCTCGCCGCCGGAGAACGCCTGGATGTTCTTGTGGGTGACTTCCCCGCTCAGCTTGTACGAACCCGTGCCCGGGTTGAGCGTGCCGCCGTTGTCGCTCACCGCCACGTTGTAGCCCGCGCCGGCGGCCGGACCGCCCCGGACGACGAGCGTGTAGTTGCCGGTGGCGCCCGGCGCCAGCGTGGTGGGCCCTTCGATGGTCACCGTGGGTGCGCTGCCGCCGGTGTGGCACTCTGCACAGGTGAGGCTCGAGCCCTGCTTTCCGCTTCGGCCACTGATGCCCATGGAATTGGCGAACGCGGAACCGGAGACAAGGCACGCCGACACAACGCCGGCAACTCCGAGTGATGCAAGGTACGACCGCATGAAGCCTCCAAAAAGGAACGACGGGAAGGAGGCTCTCTACATAGCGCGACCCTCCCACCCTTCACAGCCACCCTAACGGCCGCTACTGCGCAGCAATACCGCACAGGCCTCGTCACGAAGTTGAGACAAGGTGAAGCGCGTTCCCACACCGGAGTGCTCCAGTCCGGCCCCCAGGGAAAGCACCCCGTGCGCCATGGTCCAGGCCAGGTTGGCCAGCCGACGCGGCTGGAGCCCTGGGGCCAGCCGGCCCGCGCGCGCATCCGCCTGGAGCCGCGCCTCCAGCACGTCATTCAGATGTCCACTCAGCGCCAGCACCCGCGATTGGTGCGCCTCGGATTGCCGCCCCGTCAACTGCGGCCACAGATAGACGACGCGAAAGCCGTCCAGGTCCTCCGCGTACAAATCCACCCGGGCACGAACCAGCGCGGCCAGGGCCTCCACGCCGCTGGCCGCGGCCGTCACCGCCGCCTCCAGCACCTTCACCTCGCGCTCCAGCCCCTCCACCGCCAGCGCCCCCACGAGGTCCTCCTTGGAGCGGAAGTAGTAGAACAGGGAAGGCTTGCTCAGGTCCGCCTCCGCCGCGACGGCCTCCAGGGTCAGTCCCAACACCCCGCCCCGGACCAGCACCGCCCGCGCGGCGACGAGGATGGCCTGACGGCGCCCCTCCTGACGCCGCGCCTTGCGTGCCTCGCGCTCGGAGGGCTCTGCGGTGGGAGCCGGTGCGGGGGTGGACGCGGCTGGTGACACGGCGCCGCGACGGCGGCCCGGCGCGGTCTTGCGGCCACCGCCGCTAGAACCGGGCGAAGGCATTCCGCACCGCCTCCCGGCCGCCCTGCTCCACCACGTCGCCGTGGCACACCACCACGCGCTCCACGTCCCAGGCCTGGGCCCGCGCCAGGGACGCGCGCACGGCCTCCCGGTCCTTGATGACGGAGCGGACCAGCATGGACGGCGCCAGCCGCTGCCACGCGCCGCTCAGCTTCAGGTACATGCGGGTGAACCACGAACCCGTCCGGTGCACGTTGAACGCCAGGTCGGTGACGAAGAGCGTCTGGCTGGGGCGGTGGAAGAAGAGCAGCTCGTCCACCTTGGGCATCCCCTGGACGAGCACCTGGTCCAGGACGCCGGCCCAACTGGCCTCGGCCGTGTCACCCAGCTCCAGGTCGATGCGCAGGTCCGGCCGCTTGCGCCGCAGCGCCGCGGGCGCGGCCACCTTCGCGTCGGGATAGGCCGCCGCCCAGTCCTGCACGTACAGGTGGTGCATCAGGTTGGGCGCCACCAGGAAGCGCACCGGCCCGAGCGCATCCACCGCCGCCCGCGCCTCCGGACTGAAGCGGACGGGCGAGTGGAGCCACAGCCCCCCATCCGGCAGGCGGACGGCCGTCATCCGGCCCCCCAAGTCCATTCCCCCGATGCGGAACTCCACCGCGAGCACGTGCACGTCGTCGGCCACCTGGCGAAACATGACTGCCTCCTGGATGCGGATTCAACCGGTGCTCATTATTCTGACCTTTGGTCGAAAAACGCAATCCCGTCCAGGAAGGGACCCAGCGCCCGTCCGGGCGACGGGGCCGTTGATTTCCGGGTGGGCCCGGCGTAGGCAACCGTCCTCTTTCCACGACTTTTGAAGGGTGCTCCGCACATGGCCGAGAAGCTCACGCCCCGCGAGAAGGGCTTTTCCGAGTGGTACGTCGACCTGGTCCAGAAGGCGAAGCTCGCCGACTACTCGGACGTGAAGGGCTGCATGGTCATCCGGCCCAATGGCTATGCGCTGTGGGAGAACATGCAGCGCGTCCTGGACAAGAAGTTCAAGGACCTGGGCCACAAGAACGCCTACTTCCCGCTGCTCATCCCCGAGAGCTACCTGAAGAAGGAAGCCGAGCACGTCGAGGGCTTCAACCCGCAGCTGGCCGTCGTCACCCACGCGGGTGGGTCCAAGCTGGAGGAGCCCTACGTCATCCGGCCCACCAGTGAGACCATCATCAACCGCAGCTTCGCCAAGTGGATCCAGAGCTACCGGGACCTCCCGCTGCTGCTGAACCAGTGGGCGAACGTGATGCGCTGGGAGATGCGCACGCGCCTGTTCCTGCGCACCACCGAGTTCCTCTGGCAGGAAGGCCACACCTGTCACGAGACGGAGGAGGACGCGGAGAAGGAGACCCGGCAGATGCTGGAGGTCTACCGGACCTTCGCCGAGGACTACATGGCGATGCCGGTGCTGACCGGCCAGAAGTCGGAGTCCGAGCGCTTCGCCGGCGCGCTGCGCACCTACAGCATCGAAGCGATGATGCAGGACAAGAAGGCGCTCCAGGCGGGCACCAGCCACAACCTGGGACAGAACTTCGCCAAGGCCTTCGACACCCAGTTCCAGGGCCGCGACGGCAAGATGCACCACGTGTGGCAGACGTCCTGGGGCGTGTCCACGCGCCTCATCGGCGGCCTCATCATGACCCACTCGGATGACGCCGGCCTCATCGTCCCGCCGAAGCTGGCGGCCACGCACGTGGTCATCATCCCCATCTTCGGCAAGGCCTCCGACGCGGAGAAGGCGCAGGTGCTGGAGAAGACGAACGCGCTGGCCGCGGACCTGCGCAAGGCGGGCCTGGGCGTGGTGCTGGACGACGACGACACCAAGAGCCCGGGCTTCAAGTACAACGAGCACGAGCTCATCGGCACGTGTCTGCGCATCGAGCTGGGCCCCAAGGACCTGGCCAAGAACTCCTGCGTCATGGTCCGCCGTGACGTGCGCCAGAAGGAGTTCGTGTCGCTGGACGAGGCCGTGTCCAAGGCCCAGGCCATGCTGGACGCGATGCAGAAGGACCTGTTCACCAAGGCGAAGTCCTTCCGCGACTCGCACACCTTCGAGGTCAACTCCTACGAGGAGCTGAAGGAGAAGGCGGACCAGGGCTTCCTGCTGGCGCACTGGAACCTGGACCCCAAGGTGGAGGCGCGCATCAAGGAGGAGACGGGCCTGACGACGCGCTGCCGTCCCTTCGACCTCAAGCAGGAGCCGGGCAAGTGCGTCGTCACCGGCGAGCCTTCGCCGGGCCGCATCGTGTTCTCCAAGGCGTACTGAGTCCCCGTCACGTCAGGGCCGGCGGCAGGGCACGACACCGCCCGCCGCCGGCTCGAACCGGAGGGCGCCCCCGCAGCGCGCCTGGTGGCACCGGTCACGAGCAGGGCGACACCCACCGGCTCCGATGCTGACGGGAATCGAAGGACTGTGTCTCGCTCATGAGGTCAGGAGCCGTGAGCCATGCGCCTGTTCACCGCCGTCACCCTGGGGCCCGCCATCGAAGCGCGCACCACCGAGGAGTTGCACCGGCTGCGCCCCCTGGCCCCCCAGGCCCGCTGGGTGAAGCTGGAGGGTCTCCACCTCACGCTCGTGTTCCTGGGGGACGTGGATGACGCACGCCTGCCCGCCATCCGCGATGCCCTGACGCCGATTGGAGCTCGGCACTCCCCCTTCGTGCTGTCTGTCGTCGGTGGCGGCGCTTTTGGCGCGCCCGCCCACCCACGCGTGCTCTGGGCGGATGTGTGCGGCTCCACGGACGCGCTGAAGGCCTTGCAGGCGGATACCGCCCAGGTGCTCCGGCCGCTCGGCTTCGAGCCCGAGCACCGCGAGTACACCGCGCACCTCACGCTGGCCCGCGCGAAGCACCCGCGCGGAGACGCCGCCCTCCTCGCATGCGTCCAGGCGCTGAAGGACACGTCACTGGGCGAGGGGCGTGTGGACCAACTGGTGCTTTTCGAGAGCAAGGGCGGCCATTACCTGCCCCGACTGGAGGTGCCCCTCACCCGCACGCTGGGGTAGCGGCACCCTCGTGACGGCTGGCATCCCGGCTGCATTCTCCGCACGCCGGAAGCAGCCAAGCACCTGAAAGGACTCGTCAATGCGGTGGATGGTCATGCTGATGGTGTGGTTCGGCGCCCACAACGCGGTCGCGGCGCCGCATGAGGGACTGGAGGTCCGGTTGCAGACGGGAGACATCGTCCTGCACACCTCGCGCTCCTCGCAGTCACAGGCCATCCAGAAGGCCACGCAGAGCCCCCTGTCCCATGTGGGCATGGTGGAGGTGACCGACCAGGGCGCGTGGGTCGTGGAGGCCGTGCAGCCGGTGCAGCGAATCCGGTTCTCGAAGTGGAAGGCCCGGGGCGTGAAGGGCGGCATCCTCGTCCTACGCCCTCGGGAACTGAGCGATGCGCAGCGCCAGCAGGCGGTGACGGCGGCCAAGGCGCACCTGGGCAAGCCGTATGACTGGCACTTCGGCTGGGGGGACGACGCGATGTACTGCTCGGAGCTGGTGCGCAAGGCCTACGCCCAGGGTGCAGGCGTAGAGTATGGGAAAATGGAACGGCTGGACTCGCTCCGTGTGAAGGGCCTGGAGCAGCAGCTCCGCGAACGTTACGGGAAGCGGGTTCCCCTGGATTTGGAGCTGGTGACGCCCGCCAGCATCGCCGCGGATGCACGCCTGGACGTGGTCCACTCCGACTTCCCGTCCGCGAGGTAGGTGCCGATTCGCGAGGATGCAGCGGCGGGGCACGGACGCGATAGAGTGTCCGCATGCGACGCGTTCTGGTGCTCCTCCCTCTCCTCGCGCTGGCCGGCTGTAAAAAGGACGAAAGCCCTGGCGCTGCCAAAGTCACGGTGGACTACTCGGGCTTTCTGCCCGGCTGCGTGCAGGTGAACGCACGCGACGAGGGCAGCGGCAAGGAGCTCTCCACCACCGTCGCCGGCAAGGGCGGGCCCACCGGAGGCTCGCTGACGGTCGCGGTGATTGCGCCCGGCGGCTGGGGCTCGACCATCCAGGTGGAGGCGCGCGCCTTCGAGCAGACCTGTGAGGCCGCGAGCCCCGTGGTGACGCGGTCCACGTCCGTGACGCTGACGCCAGGAACCCCCGTCCCGGTGGCCCTGTCCCTCCAGGCGACGGATGCGGACGGCGACGGGTATGTCTCCGTGCTCACGGGCGGCACGGACTGCGATGACACCAACCCGGACATCCACCCGGGAGCGACGGAGCGCTGCAACAACGTCGACGACAACTGCAACGGGCAGTCGGACACGGTGGAGCTGCGCCTGGGCCAGAGCTGCACGGAGGGCGAAGGTTGTGAGGGCGTCCGTGCCTGCGATGGGAACGGCGAGGTCATCTGCAACATGCCGCTGGCCGCGTATGCCTACCCTGACGTGGACCAGGACGGACACGGCGACCGGAACGCCGCTCGCGTCGCCTTCTGCGCCGGTATCCCGCAGGGCTATGTCACGGGTCCCGCGGACGACTGCAACGACAACAACGCCAGCATCCGGCCAGGTGCGACGGAGCTCTGCAACGGCGTCGACGACAACTGCAACGACCAGATTGACGAGACGTTCACCGACCTCGGCACGGCGTGCACCGCAGCCGCCCAGTGCGCCGGCGTCTACGTCTGCGACGCCTCGGGCATCGCCACCACCTGCCAGGCCACGACGACGCCCAACGACTGGTTCCTGGACAGCGACGGAGACACCTTTGGTGATGGCACGGCCGTGTCGTCCTGCGTCTCGCCTGGCGCGGGCTACGTCCAGGCTGGTGGTGACTGCAACGACGGCAACCCGTTCACCTACCCTGGCGCGCCGGAGCTGTGCGACGGCCTGGACAACAACTGCGACGGGAATCCCGAAGGCCCCGAGGTCTGCCCGAGCGGCGGTGCCAGTTGGGCAGCCCGCACCGTGGGCGCGAGCGATCAGGAGTGGCGCTCTATCTTCACGGAAGTTCCAGGCGACGTGACTGTCTCAGGGAACCAGGGAGGGACCGCGATACTCAAGCCGTCCTCATCCACGTTCCAGACCGACGCGACCAACTGCGGCGACAGCAACAGGGGCTGGAACGCCGTCTGGGCGGACATGGCCAACCAGGGCCGCCTCTACCTCGGCTCGTCGGGAGGAAGCCTCACCTTCCTGGACAGGAGTCAGAATGCCTGCACCCAGACGCATGACATGACCCGATGGATCCGAGGGCTCGTCGGCTTCCGCCGCGAAGGGACCCTTGAGATTCATGGGGTCACTGAGAACTCCGGCTCAGCGAACCAAGGCCTGACTTTCACGTGGACCGGAGAGGCCGGGCCGAATGAGCTGAAATTCGGAACCACCACTGTCGGGCCGCTCTTCGACCTCCACGGGCGTTCCCGGTCATTGCTGTTCGCGGTCGGCGGCTTCGATGGCGGGTCCAGCAGACCTCGAATCTACCGTTTCAACACCAACACCAGTCAGTGGCAGTCGGAGAACGTGGAGACCACAATCTCAGGCCTGGGCCGACTTCGCGGCGTCTGGGTGGTGAACGACAAGCTCGCCTTCGCCGTCGGTGACCATACGGGCGGGAAGAACACCGTCCTCCAGTGGGACGGAAGCACCTGGAGCCGGATGCCCTTCCCCACCACGCACAACGAGATACTGACCTCCGTCATCGCCTTTGGTTCGAAGTCGGTCTACGTGACCGCGCAGAACGGCCGCATCTACCGGTATGACGGCACGGGGTGGCAGATCGCCTTCGAGAACACGAACCTGCGCTTCAACGACATCGCCGGCACCAGTCCCGCGGACCTCTGGGTCGCGGGCAACGCGGGCCAGATTCTCCACTGGCCCCAGTAAACCGGCTCACGTCACCCGCCGCGCCACCACGAAGCGGCGGGTGAACGGGAACGGCGTCCCATACGGCTGCGCGGGATAGGACTCGCGCAGCAACGGGCGCAGCGTCTCCACGAAGGCGCGCGCCTCCTCCTCCCCGAGCGCCGCGAGCACGGGCCGCAGCGTCGTCCCCAGCAGCCACTCCAGCACCGCGTCCTCGCCCGGGAGCACGTGCAGGTACGTCGTCTCCCAGGCCTCCACCGTCAGCCCCAGGGCGAACAGCCAGGACGCGTACACAGGCAGAGACTCCACCGGTCTGCGCCGCACGGGCGCCAGGACAGAAGCGAAGCGCGGCAAGGCCCGCACCTCGTCGACACGCCGGTGCGAAGGCGCATCGAAGTTGGCCGGTACCTGGAAGGCCAGCACCCCGCCGGGCGCCAGCTTCGCCACCAACCGCCCGAGCAACACCTCGTGGTCCGGCAGCCAGTGCAACGCCGCATTGGACACGAGCACGTCCAGCGGCGCGGGAGGCTCCCAGTCCGCGAGGTCCGCCACCTCGAAGCGCACCGAGCCCACGGACGCACCGCGACGGGCCGCCTCAATCATCTCCGAGGACGCATCCACACCGGACACCTGGGCGGACGGCCAGCGCTCGGCCAACACGCGCGTGAGGTCCCCGGTGCCACACCCCAGGTCCGCGACCTGGGAGGGTGACGCCGCGTCCACCCGCGACAGCAAATCGAAGAAGGGACGCTTCCGCTCGTCGCGAAAGCGCGAGTACTGCGCCGGATCCCACATGGCGGCCTCCTGTCACGGGAGAGCCTAACGCCCAGGGTCCTTCAGCGCGGCATCGCGGGACACGCTCCCCAGAAAGGAAGCGTGTCCCCGGGACAACGGTCTTACTTGGCGCGGCGGCGACGGGCGCCTGCGTCCGGCGCGCTTCCGGCGTCCTCGCCACCCTCCACGGCGGCCCCGGTGCCGTCGGCCGCATCGGCCGTCCCGGCGTCCGTGCCCGCGTCGGGCTCCGGGAGCTCAATCTTCGGCGGCGGGTTCACCAGCGTGAGCGAGGTGAGGAACTCGTCCGCGCCCGGCGCGCCGATGCCCGCGTTGTAGACGGTGATGAGGTTGTAGACGCGCGGCCCCACCAGGAAGCTGCGGCCCTTCACCTCGCCGCTGGGCGACGCCAGCATGTACGCCTTGCCCGGGTAGCCATCCAGGGTGATGTCCTCGGAGCTCTTCAGCTCGCCACCCACCTGACCGGCGATGCCCTGGATGCCGCCGTTGATGAGCGCCTCGGCGGGCACCGTGGCGACGAACGCCTCCGGGTAGTCCACCGCGTTGACGATGTAGCTGACACCGCCCTCATTGGCCGCGTACGTGACGAGCGTGGCCTTGTCCGTCCGCTTCGGCAGGGCGGCCTCGCTGCGCTGCGCCTGCGGCGGGGGCCCCGGCAGCTTCACGGTGAAGCCCTCGGGAGCCTCCAGGACGTTGAACGCGACGGCGGGGGTCTCCTCTCCACCCTCGTTGGCGACCTCCTCGATGGTCGAGGTGGCTTCCCGGTTATCGGGCTTCTGCTGACCGGCGCACGCGGCGGCAATCAGCGACAGGGTGGCGAGGCTGGCGACAAGGCGGGACAACGGGGACATGGGCACACTTCCTGAGTGTGGTTGAACGCAGTGCGTCGACGGACGCTAGACGAACTTCCTGGTTGCTGACTACCCGACTTTGGGAGGGGAGCCAGTTTCATTGCGCGCCGGACTCTACCGGAGCGTCGGCGAGAGGACGTAGCACCCTCCACTACTCGCCGAGATACGCACGCCGAACCTCCGCGCTCTCCAGGAGCGCCTTGCCCGGCCCCGCCATCACGACCTCGCCCGTCTCCAACACATAGCCGTAGTGCGCGGCGTTGAGCGCCAGATGGGCGTTCTGCTCCACCAACAGCACGCTCACGCCCGTGGCATTCACCTCGCGCAGGGTGCGGAAGATGGCCTCCGTCACCTGCGGCGCCAGCCCCAGCGAAGGCTCATCCAACAACAGCAGTTGCGGCTTGCTCAACAGCGCGCGAGCAATGGCCAGCATCTGCTGCTCGCCGCCCGACAGCGTCCCGGCCATCTGCTTGCGACGCTCCTTGAGCACCGGGAAGAGCGTGAAGCTCTTCTCCAGGTCCTGCTGGATGCCGGAGGTGTCCGTGCGCAGGTACGCGCCCAGCTCCAGGTTCTCCTGGACGGACATGTTGGGGAACACGCCCCGGCCTTCCGGCGCGTGCGCCATGCCGCGCGGCACCAACTGGTGCGCCTTCATGGCCGTGGTGTCGTGCCCGTTGAACTGGATGCGTCCGGCGCTGGGCTTGAGCATGCCGCTCACCGCGCGCAGGGTGCTCGTCTTGCCCGCGCCGTTGGCGCCGATGAGGGCCACCACCTCGCCCTTGCCCACCGTCAGCGACACACCCTTGAGCGCCTGGATGGCGCCGTAGTGCACCTTGATGCCGTCCACCGACAGCAGCGGCGGGAAGGCCTGGCGCTCCCCCAGCGTCTTCACCTGCGCGTCGCTCACGCCGCCCCTCCCTGGCTCTCCAGGTAGCTGTCGCCCAGGTACGCCTCGATGACCTTCCGGTCGCTGCGCACCTGCGCCGGCGCGCCCCGGGCAATCGTCTCGCCGTGGTCCAGCACGGTGATGCATTCGCAGATGCCCATGACCAGCTTCATGTCGTGCTCGATGACGAGCACCCCCAGCTTGAAGTCGTCCCGGAGCTTGCGGATGAGCACCATCAGGTCCGCCTTCTCACGGGTGTTCATGCCCGCCGCGGGCTCGTCCAGCAGCAGCACCTTGGGCTGCGTGCCCAGCGCGCGCGCGATTTCCAGCCGGCGCTGCTCACCGTAAGGCAGGTTGCGAGCCTCCTCGTCGCGGCGGTGCGACAGGCCCATGACCTCCAGCAGGTGCTCCGCCTGCTGCGTCAGCTCCCGCTCCTCCTGCTGGAAGCGCGGCGTCAGCAGCAGCGCGCGCCACCAGTCGCGGTAGTTGATGAAGGCGCCCTTCATCTTCGCGCCCAACCCCACGCCTTCGGGGTGCAGCGCGCCCTGCGCCCGGCACGCCACCTTCACGTTGTCCAGCGCGGTGAGCGCGCGGAACAGGCGGATGTTCTGGAAGGTGCGCGCCAGCCCCAGGTGGTTGATTTGATGCGGCAGCCACCCGTTCACCCGCTGCCCGCCCACGCGGACCTCGCCCTGGGTGGGCTGGTACACGCCGGTCAGCACGTTGAACGCCGTGGACTTGCCGGCGCCGTTGGGGCCGATGAGCCCCTGCAGGTCGCCCTGCCGCACGGAGAGGTTGAAGTCCGTCAGCGCCTTGAGGCCGCCGAACTGGATGCTCACCCCGTCCGCCTGGAGCAATGGCGCTCCGGCCTCCGCCTTCGTCTCCTGCACGGCCGCGCTCACGCCAGCCCCCTGCGCTTGCGCGGAATCCACCGCGGCAGCACGTCCCAGATTTCCTTCGTCCCGAACAGGCCCTGGGGCCGCGCCAGCATCAGCGCCACCAGCAGCAGGCCGTACACGGGCATGCGAATCTGGTCCACCTTCTGCGCCAGGCTGCCTTCGGCCCCCAGCAGGGTGAACAGCGAGCGCATGCCTTCGGGCAGCAGCGTGAGGAACGTGGCCGCGACGATGGCGCCCGTCGTGGAGCCCAGGCCGCCCAGCACCACCATGACGACGATTTCCATCGACTTCACGAAGGTGAAGGAGCCGGGGTTGATGATGGGAACGAAGTGCGCGAACAGCGCGCCGGCGATGCCCGCGAAGAACGACGAGATGACGAAGGCGCGGACCTTGTAGCCCGTGGTGTCCACGCCCATGGCCTCGGCGGCCACCTCGTCCTCGCGGATGGCCCACAGGCTGCGGCCGTGGCTGGAGCCGGTGATGCGCCGGGCCACCAGCACCGTGAGGAACACGAAGAAGTACACCATGGCCGGCGACGACGTCTGGGGGATGCCGGACAGGCCCAGCGCCCGGCCGAACGCGTCCGTGTTCTGCACCACCACGCGGATGATTTCGCCGAAGCCCAGCGTGACGATGGCCAGGTAGTCCCCGCGCAGCCGCAGCGAGGGCAGGCCCACCAGGAAGCCGCACAGCGCCGCCGCCAGGCCGCCCACCAGCAGCGACGCGACGAAGAACACCTGGTCGCTGACCGCCACCGGCAGGAAGGAGAGCGCCACGTCCTTGAGGTTCAGCGACAGGACGCCGGAGATGTAGGCCCCCACCGCCATGAAGCCCGCATGGCCGATGGAGAACTGCCCCGTCATCCCGTTCACGATGTTGAGGCTGACTGCGAGGATGATGTTCACCCCCACCACCGACAGCAGGTAGGAGGCGAAGGGCGCGTCGCTCATCAGCCACTGGAACAGCGCCAGCACCGGCAGCGCCAGCAACACGGGCAGCAGGCCGCGCAGCGACGCGGGGACGGCGGAGCGGGCCTCGGGGGCGGGAATCGCCGGAGTCTCCATCAGACCTTCTCCGCGGCGACGCGGCCGAAGAGGCCGCCCGGCTTCACCAGCAGCACCAGGATGAGGAAGCCGAAGGCCACCGCATCACGCCAGGTGCTGGCCGCGTAGCCCACCACGAACTCCTCCACCAGCCCCAGCACCAGGCCGCCCACCACGGCGCCCGGCACGTGGCCGATGCCACCAATCACCGCCGCCACGAAGGCCTTGAGGCCCACGTACAGGCCCATCAGCGGGCTCACCGACGTGTCCTTGATGGCGTAGAGCAGGCCGGCGCCCGCCGCCAGCGCGCTGCTCAGCATGAACGTCAGCGCGATGACGCGGTCGGTGGGGATGCCCATCAGCGCCGCCACGCGGTGGTCCCAGGACACCGCGCGCATGGCCCGGCCGAAGCGCGTGCGGAACACCAGGTACTGCAGGCCCACCATCAGCGCCACGGCGATGCCGAAGCTGATGACCTGCCAGTTCCACACCACCACGTCCCGGTCACCGATGACGAGCCACTCCACCGGCTCGATGACCTCCGGGAAGGCCCGCGGCGCCGCGCCCGGCAGGAAGCCGAGGTCCAGTTGGAAGCCGTAGGACAGCGCGAAGGAGATGCCGATGGCGGTGATGAGCGCGGTGAGGCGCGGCTTCTCCCGCAGGGGGCGGTACGCGAAGCGCTCGATGAGGAACCCGAGCAGCGCGCAGCCCAGCATGGCCACCGCGAACACGACGGCCACGCCCAGCAGGGAGCTGCGCATGTCGCGCCCGAGCGCGAACGCGGTGGCGTAGCCCATGTAGACGCCGACCATCATGACGTCGCCGTGGGCGAAGTTGATGAGCTTCAGGACGCCGTACACCATCGTGTAGCCCAGCGCGACGAGCGCGTAGATGGTGCCGGCGGCCAGGCCGTTGATGAGGTGCTGGAGGAGCTGCGCCATTAGGGATTGATGGTCGTGACGTACTGCGTCTTGCCATCCTCGACCTTGAGGACGACGGCGGACTTCACGGCGTTGCGCTGAGCATCCAGTGTCACGGTGCCCGCCACGCCCGGGAAGTTCTTCGTCTGGGCAATGGCGTCACGCACGGACGGGCCGCTCAGGTCCTTGGCGCGCTCCAGGGCGTCCACCGCCACGCGGGCCGAATCGTAGCCCAGCGCGGCCAGCGCGTCCGGCACCGCGCCGTACGCGGCCTTGTAGTCCGCGATGAACTTCTGCACGCGCGGATCCGGGTTGTCCGGCGAGTAGTGGTTGGAGAAGTAGCTGCCCTCGATGGCGCTGCCGCCCAGCTCGAAGAGCTTCTCGGAGTCCCAGCCGTCGCCGCCCATCAGCGGAACCTTGAGGCCCACCTCGCGCGCCTGGCGGGCGATGATGCCCACCTCGCTGTAGTAGCCCGGCACGTAGATGCCTTCCGGCTGCGACTTGCGGATGGCGGTGAGCTGGGCGCGGTAATCCGTGTCGCCCTGGCTGTAGCTCTCCACGGCCGTCACCTTGCCGCCCATCTCCGTGAACTTGCGCCTGAAGACGTCCGCCAGGCCAATGGAGTACGCGCTCTTGTTGTCCTGGAGCACCGCCACCGTGTTCAGCTTCAGGTTCTCCCGCGCGAACTTCGCCATCACGAAGCCCTGGAACGGGTCGATGAAGCAGACGCGGAAGATGTAGTCACCCTTGTCGGTGACGGTGGGGTTGGTGGAGGACGGCGTAATCATCGGCACGCCCGCCGCCTGCGCCTTCTCCGCCATGGCCAGCGAGTTGGACGACGCCACGTCACCGAGGATGAGCACGACCTTGTCCTGCGTAATCAGGCGCGTGGCGGCCTGGGCGGCCTCCTCGGGCTTGCTCTGATTGTCGTAGACGCGGATGGACAGCTTCTTGCCCTTCACCCCGCCCGCGGCATTGGCCTCCTTGAGGGCCAGCTCGATGCCGTTGCGCGTGGAGATGCCGAAGGTGGCCTGGCCACCGGTGAGCGAGCCCACCTGCCCCAGCAGGATGGTGTTCGCGTCCACCGGAGCGCCCCCGGGCGCCGCCCCCTGCCCCTGCGCGGCCTGAGTACCTCCTTCACCCGAAGGAGCTGGCTGCGTCTTCTTCTCGCAAGCGGCCACCATGACGGCGAGCGCGGCGAGGAGCATCGGGGCAAGTCGTCGCATGCAGGGCTTCCCTTCTCGGAAACTGACACGGCAAAGCCCTGGTTTTCTAGGGGACACCTCTCCATGGGTCAAGCGTGCAGCCGTCCCGAGCCCCCGTCACACACCCCCTGTGCGGCGCGTCAGTCAGGAGTGCAGCCCGTCCAACGGGCCGTCGTGGAGCACCTCGCCCCGCTCCTCCACCTCCGCCGTCTCTTTCCGAACGGTGGCGTGAACCTGCCGGAGCACCTCGTCGGTGTACCGGGAAACCGCAACCTCCTGCCAGACATGCACGGACCGGGTGACCTCCACCCGCTCCTCGCGCAGGGGGATGACGAAGGTGCCCGCCTCGAAGGGCACCAGCCCCTCCAGCACCGGCCGGGCGGAGGCCACGGCCTCTGGCGCCGGCGGGCCCTCGGCGTCCACGGTCTGTTCGGACACCCGCTCCACCACCAGCTCCTCGCGGCGCACGGGCACGGAGAAGTGCCGCACCTCCGTCCGCACCACCTTGTGGATGCGCACCTGTCCCGCCTCGCGCACCACCACGTGAGGATGGGCCTCCTCGCGGGCCAGGGGAACCACGAGTTCGCTGGGCGTCGCGAACTCGGCGGAGAGCACGGACTCGGGGTGACCTGACCGCACCTGCGCCGGGCTGTCGTGCTCCGGTGACACCTCGTCCCGCGTCAGCCCCAGGTGCACGTCCTCTCCGCGCACGTCCACCACATCGCCGTAGCGCGCGGTGAAGGACTTCAGCCGCAGCAGCCCTCCTTCAATGGCGAAGGTCTCCCCGCCACATCCCACCACCGTGCCCAACCGGCTCCCATCCGCCGTGAAGACCCGCATCCCTTCCCGTACGTCCGTGCGCATCGGAGGACTCCTCTCGTGTGGTGTGGTTCGTGGCTCACGCCAGCGTGGGCAACCCGGGCTCGCTCCAGGGATGCTCCCGGCCATTCGGCCCGCGCCGGAGCACCCGCTCCAGGGGGGTGCTGGGGCGCTCCGGGTCCGTATCCGTCTCCAGCGCCGCGGGCTCGCGGACAGCGGGCGGCGGGGTGGGCACCAGGGCCAGGACTGGAAGCGGCCGGAGCCGATGGCGCGCGAGCCGGCCCGCCACCAGGGCGCCCAGCATCCCGGAGGCGCAGGCCACGCCCACCATGGGGCCTCGCAGGTCCGGACGGAGCAGCCGGTGGATGCCACGCACCACCAGGTGCGCCCCCACACCCGCGGCCGCGCCGCCCACCCACGAGTCACTCCAGCGCCACGGCTCCGAGGTTCCCTGCCTGCTTCTCATGACGGTCTCCCGTTGGGTGCTCACGGCACGCGGTCCGGACGCACCTCGCTTGAAGATGGGGTGGGTCGCCGCGCCCTGAGAAGCCCCGGCACACGGCCGCCGGCGCGGTGTCGCCAGGGCAGGCGAAAGGACAGGCGGGCGTTCGGGCGGGCAGGCACGGTGCCAAGCCAACTGGCACTGCGTCCTCGGCCCCTGACACCGAGACCGAACGCTCACACCTTCCATGATGACCGGGGTGGAAACCCCAGGGCCTCGCGCTCGCACGCGGGGCATCCACCAGCGCCGGGGTCCAGGGTGTGACCAGCAGGTCCACCCGCCCCGGTCACGAGGAGCCAGCCATGTACCAACGCAGCGACGTCAACGAAGGGATGGTCGTCCGCAGCATCGACGGTGAGAAGCTCGGCAAGGTCTTCGCCGTCGGCGACGGCGAATTCCACATCGAGAAGGGCCTCTTCTTCCCGAAGGACTACCTGGTCCGGTACTCGGAAATCAGTCGCATCGACGGCTCGGAAATCATCCTCAGCCACGGCAAGGAGATGCTGAGCCGGCTGACGGGGGAGGACCGCACGGGCGCCGTCGCCGGCACGGGTGGCGGTGCGGGCGTGGGTCCGGGCGCGGTGGGACTGGGCGCCGACCAGGCCGCGGCCCGCGCCAGCACGGGCATGGACGCCACCACGGACACGGTGGGCCGCAAGGGCGCCTACGACACGGGCTACGACACACGTCTGGGCACGGACACCGCAGGACTGAAAGCCACGGACACCCCGGTGGGTGCGCGGGACATCCACGGCCGCGAGGAGGACATCACCATCCCCCTGCACAAGGAGGAGGTGGACGTGCTCAAGCGGGACGTCCAGGCCGGTGAGGTCCGCGTCCACAAGGACGTGGTGGAGGAGGACCGGGAGATGGACGTGCCGGTGCGCCGCGAGCGCGTCCGCGTGGAGCGCCGGGACGTGAGCCCGGAACGCCCGGCGATGAATGCCTCGTTCCAGGAGGAAACCGTCGTCGTCCCGCTGCGCGCCGAGGAAGTCGAAGTCCAGAAGCGCGCCGTCGTCGACGAGGAGGTCGTCATCCACAAGGACGAGGTGGATGAGGAGCGCCACATCTCCGAGCACGTACGCCGGGAAGAGGTGGACATCCGCACCGAGGGCAGCGACGAGCGGGCTCGTACGCTGAACGCGCCCTCCGACGACCCGCTCAAGCGCGGGTACTGAGCGCGCCTTCCCGGCCCCTCGCTCCTCCCGGGAGGGGCCGGGGCTCCTCCCCGCTTCGTCAGGGTGAGGACTTCCGGAGCCGCGGTCGCATGATGGGCGTTTCCTCCTGGGACCGACCTCCCGCGGAGACAGGGCGGTCCAACCGCATGAACTCGCGATGCCGGTCGGGGAAATGCTTCCCCATGAGCCGCACCAGCTCCGAGTCATTCGCCGGACGGCAGGCATCCGCCAGCCGGTCCGCCATCTCCCGCGCGCTGCCGAAGCGCGCCTCGGGGCGCTTGGCCAGCGCCGTCTCCAGCACGTCCCAGAGCGCCCGGGAGATGTGCGAAGGCCGCGGCGGAAGGGCCTCTTCGCAGATGGCGTGCATGGTAGCCAGCTCGTCGGGCTTCTCGAAGGCCCGCGCGCCGATGAGCGACTGGTAGAGGACGAGCCCCATGGCGAACAGGTCGCTGCGCGCATCCAGCCTCATGCCGCGCGCCTGCTCGGGGGACATGTACAGCGGCTTGCCCTTCACGATGCCCGGCAGCGTCACCGTGCGCTGGGCGCGGGCCTTGGCCACGCCGAAGTCCAGCACCTTCACCCGCCCGTCGAACCCCACCATGAGGTTGTGCGGGGACAAATCCCGGTGCACCAGCTCGAGCGGCGCGCCGTCCTCGCCCTGCAGCACGTGCGCCGCATGCAGCCCCGCCAGGCCCTGGCACACCACGGCCACCGCGTGCGCCGTCTCCAGCGGGCCCTTGGCCGCGCGGAGGAGCCGCTCCAGGTCCACGCCGCGCACCAACTCCATGGCGATGTAGTACGCGCCCTCCGCCTCGCCGAAGTCGTAGAAGTGCACCAGGTTGGGGTGGGAGAGCCGCAGGCCAATGCGAGCCTCGTCCAGGAACTGCTGGACGATGGAAGGGTCCGAGGACAGGTGCGGGAGGATGCGCTTGAGGGCCACCAGCCGGCCCAGGCCCTCCGGGCCTCGGGTCCGCGCCACGAGCACCTGCGCCATGCCCCCGGTGCCCAGGGGCGTCACCACCTCATAGCGGCCGATGTGGCCCCGCGAGGCCGTAGGCGGCTCCCCGGCGAGCGCGTCCAACCGCTCCAGCGCGCCCTTGCCGTCCGTCAGCGCGAGGAAGCCCAGCACGGCGCTGTCGAGCTGCTCGCCAATGGCCTCCACCAGCTTCATCACCAGCCCGCCGCCGCCTTCGAAGGCGCCCTCCACCACCAGCCCCAGGCCCCCCAGCTCCAGGCTGCCCAGGGCCAGCCGCGTGCAGAAGAGCGTCCGGCCGTCATCCAGCTTGCGGACACCTTGCCAGTGCGCCGCCGCCAGGACGTCCACCCCGGGCTCGCCCAGCACCCGCGTCAGCACCGGGCCTCGCGTCCCTCGCAGGGACACGAAGCCCGCGCGCGCATGCACCAGCCGGGCACACTGCGTGAGAAACACGTCGAGCCCGGAGTTCAGGTCCAGGCCCCGCTCCAGGCAGTCCTCCAGGATGACGTCGGCCATCCGATGCACGGAGACCAGACCCCGGAGAAAAACGACCTCTTCCTCTAAAGAGGGAAAATCCACGGGCCCATTCAACACCCGGGACGCCCTTTTCGGGAAACCCGGAACCGCCGGGACGGCTACACGCGCTCCCGGTCCTTCAACGGCGCCACGGCCGGAAGGTGCTCGGGCGTGCCGGAGCGGAGCGACCGGGGCAGATGGTCATCCATCAGCCCGTGCACCTCCAGCACGCGCTCCAGGTGCGCCACGCGCTCGCGGAGCAGCCGCACCTCCATGCCGCCGTGCTGGGATTCCTTCAAACGGATGAAGGCCTCCACCAAGGGCTTGAGGGAGAAGCGAAGCGTGAGCCCGAAGAGGGGCACCCCCACCACCATGGCGGTGATGAGGAACATGACGATGCCTTCGGTGACGTCCATTGATGCGCTCCAGGGGGGACTGACTGCGCGGCAGGCAGTCTACGCTGGAGCGCGGAGGCGATTGCGAGCGTTCAGCTCGCCTGGCCCGTGTAGATGGCGTCCGCGATGCGGTAGGCGCTGCCTTCCAGGCGCTGGAAGGATTCCTTGAGCACCGCCACGTCGGAGGTGTTGAGCACCTCCTTGAGGCGCTCCAGGTCCGCCTTGATTTCCTCGCGGTCCTTCTCCGACAGGAGGCTCGCGTACTCCTCCAGGCTCTTCTCCGTCGTGTAGATGAGGCCGTCGGCGTTGTTGCGCAGCTCCGCCAGCTCCTTCTTCTTCTTGTCGTCGGAGGCGTGCGACTGGGCGTCGGAAATCATCGCCTGGATTTCCGCCTCGGACAGGCCGGAGTTGCTCACCACGCGCACCTGCTGGACCTTGCCGGTGCCCAGGTCCTTGGCGCTGACATGGACGATGCCGTTGGCGTCGATGTCGAACGACACCTCGATTTGCGGCACGCCGCGCGGCGCCGGGGGGATGCCCACCAGTTCGAAGCGCGCCAGCGTCTTGTTGTCCGCCGCCATCTCACGCTCGCCCTGGAGCACGTGCACGCTCACCAGCGGCTGGTTGTCCACGGCGGTGGAGAACACCTGGCTCTTCTTGCAGGGGATGGTGGTGTTCTTGTCGATGATTTTCGTGAAGACACCGCCGGCCGTCTCGACACCGAGCGACAGCGGCGTCACGTCCAGCAGGAGGACGTCCTTCACCTCGCCCTTGAGCACGCCGCCCTGGATGGCCGCGCCCACGGCGACGACCTCGTCCGGGTTGATGCCCTTGTGAGGCTCCCTGCCGAAGAACTCCTTCACCTTCTGCTGCACGCGCGGCATGCGCGTCATGCCACCCACCAGCAGCACCTGGTTGATCTGCTGCGCGGGAATGCCCGCGTCCTTCAGGGCAATCCGGCACGGCTCGATGGTGCGGTCGATGAGGTCCGTCACCAGCGCCTCGAAGGTGGCGCGGTCCACGGTCTCCGTGAGGTGCTTGGGGCCGGAGGCATCCGCGGTGATGAACGGCAGGTTCACCTCCGTCTCCGGCGCGCTGGACAGCTCGTGCTTGGCGCGCTCGGCGGCTTCCTTCAGGCGCTGCAGCGCCATGCGGTCCTTGCGCAGGTCCAGCCCGTTGTTGGCTTCCGCGAAGCGCTTGGCCAGGTAGTCGATGAGGCGCTGGTCGAAGTCCTCGCCGCCCAGGAACGTGTCGCCGTTGGTGCTCTTCACTTCGAACACGCCGGCGTTCAGCTCCAGGATGGAGATATCGAAGGTGCCGCCGCCCAGGTCGTAGACGGCGATGCGCTCGGTGCCACCCTCCTGCACCTTGTCCAGGCCGTAGGCCAGGGCCGCGGCGGTGGGCTCGTTGATGATGCGCAGGACATTGAGCCCGGCGATGCGGCCGGCGTCCTTCGTGGCCTGACGCTGGCTGTCGTTGAAGTAGGCGGGGACGGTGATGACCGCCTCGGAGACCTGCTCACCGAGATAGTCCTCCGCCGTCTGCTTCATCTTCATCAGGACGATGGCGGAGACCTCCGGCGGGCTGTAGCCCTTGCCGCGAATCTCCACCCACGCGTCGCCGTTGGGGCTGGAGGCCACCTTGAAGGGCGACACGCCAATGGCCTTCTTGCCTTCGGGCGAATCGAACTTGCGGCCGATGAGGCGCTTCGCCGCGAAGACGGTGTTCTCCGGGTTGGTGATGGCCTGCCGCTTGGCAATCTGCCCCACCAGGCGCTCGCCGGAGTCAGTGAAGCCCACCATGGAAGGCGTGGTTCGGCTGCCTTCGCTGTTGGGGATGACCACCGGCTCGCCGCCCTCCATGACGGCGACGCACGAGTTGGTCGTCCCAAGGTCGATTCCAATCACCTTGCCCATGTTGGTTACTGACTCCCCCCGGAAGAGTTCTCGGACTGCGCGGGCGCGGCGGGCGCCTCGGTGTCGGTCGTGGCGGTGGCGGGCTCGGCGACGGCCGGCGGCTCCGCGGCGGCCACAGGCTCGGCGGGTGCACGCGCGACGACGACCATGGCCGGACGCACCAGCCGTTCATTGAGGTAGAAGCCGCGCACGACTTCGTAGGCGACGTGGCCGGCGGGGACGTCCGCCGTCTCCACCTGCTGGATGGCCTCGTGCACGCGCGGGTCGAACACCTGCCCCTTGGCGCTGAAGCCCTTCACCCCGTGGCGGCCCAGCGCGTCCTCGAAGGACTTGCGCGTCATGGCCACGCCCTTCTCGAAGCTGTCCAGGTCCGGCGACTTGGCCGCGGCGTCAATCGCGCGGTCCAGGTTGTCCATCACCGGGAGCAGGTCCTTGAGCAGCTTCTCCGAGCCGAAGCGCTGGACCTCCTCCTTCTCCTTCTGCGCGCGCTTGCGGTAGTTCTCCAGGTCCGCGGCGTGACGCACGGTGCGCTCCTGCGCCTCCTTCGCACGCTCGTGGGCCTCGCGCAGGCGCTCCATCGTCTCGCGCCCCTTGGCCTGGCTGAACTCGAGCTGGGCCTTGAGGGACTCCACCTCCTGGCGGAGCGCCGCCACGTCCTCGGACGGGGGCGCCTCGGCGTCAGACGGCGGAGAAGCGGTGTCGGCGGGGGACGCGGACGCTTCGGCCTTCACCGCGGTGGACGGGCCTGAAGCCTCCACCTCGATGACGGTCACCTCGTCCTCTTCGTCCATGTGACGCTCGACGCTGCGAACCGCCGCGTCAATGACGTCCTGCCCGATGTCTGTCTGGATTCTGCTCTTGTCGTTCGAGCCGGCCACGGCGCGCACTATCTCACGCGCCGCGGGACCTTCCAAATGGCGAGAAGGACAAAGGAAACCGGCCTGCCCCCAGGCAGGCGGGCTTCACACCCAGCGGAACTTCACGCTCCGGCGGTGGGCTTCTTGGGCCGTCCAATCGTCTTCTTGGAACCCGAAACCGCCTTCTTCGCCGTCTTCGTGGCGGCGCCCTTGGCGGCGGGCTTCTTGCGGCCAATGGACTTTCCCCCGGCCTTCTTCACGGCGGGGCGGGAGGCGCTGGCCTTGGGGGCCTTGGCCTCCGCCGCGGGCTCGACTGGCGCCTTGGCGGGGCGCGAGGGAGGGGTCCGCTCGCCGCCCTCCTCGTTCGTGAAGGCGCGCTCGACGGCGCCTTCGACCTGACGCACAGCGACTTCAATCTTCTCCGCCGCCACCTTGCTGGTGCTGGCAGCCCAGGTGCGCAGTTGCTCCAGGCCTTCCTTCACCTTGGCCTGGTTCTGAGGGTCCTTCACTTCCTTGAGGAGGCGCTCAGCCTCGCCGCGCAGGTCATCGGTGGTGCGCTTGAGCTCGTCACCGGTGCGCTTGAGGAAGTCCATCAGTTGCTTGTCCCACTTGCTGGCCATGTGCTGTCTCCTCCATGGGGCAGTCATCCCCCCGAAAACCATTCCACTCCACGGCTGCCCGGAGCGCAAAACCTTCCAGCGCTCGCTTGAAACACGAACGATGTCGGCGGCCATTGCCTTTCGTGCCACGCGCCTCGTGCATGCGGGCGTCCGTCGAGGCTAGAGTGGGCGCGTCGCGTGCCCCACTCCTCGAGGCCCGCGCTGGAGCCCGCCGACATGCCGTTTTTCCGAATGGCGGGGATGCTCGCCGTCCTCACCCTGCTGTGCGCCTGCTCCGATGGACGTGGAACCTCCGGAGCGCCCCGTCTGCCCGCGGTCGAGCTGTCGCCGACGACGGTGGGCCTTGCCTACGAAGCCATGTTCACCGCGTCCGGGGGCGAGCCGCCCCTGCGCTACACGGTGTCACCGCCGCCGGCAGGCTTCTCCTTCTATACGGGAGAGGGGCGGCTTCTGGGCCCGGGCAGCGAGGCCGGTGACTTCTCCATCACCGTGACGGTGCGGGACGCGGACGGCTTGGAGAACGTGCGCACGTACGCGCTGAAAATCTATCCACGCCCCGAGGTCACCAGCGACGGGCTCCCCGCCGCCACGGAGGGGGACAGCTACGAGCACGTCCTGGTCGCCACCGGCGGGCGCCCTCCCCTTCAGTGGGAGTTGGTGGGGGGCTCGCTGCCCACGGGCATCGCGCTGAGCCCCGAGGGATTGCTGACGGGGCAGGCCCAGGGACAGGGGACCTATCCCATCACCCTGCGGGTCCATGACGCCCACGGCGCCGAGGCCGAGGTCCAGTTGGGGCTGGAAGTGGTGGGTCCCGGGCAGACGCCGGACGGGGGCGGGCCGGATGGGAGCTTCCCGCTGTCGGTGGGGAACTGGAACATCGAGTGGTTCGGGGACCCGCTCTATGGGCCCAACGACGAGCCGTTGCAGTTGGCCAATGCCCAGGCCGTCATCGCCGACGCGGGCGTGGACTTCTGGGGGCTGGCGGAGATTGTCAGCACGGCGCAGTTCAACGAGCTGAAGGCGCGGCTGCCGGGCTACGACGGCTTCCTGGCGGATGACAGCTCGCGGGTGTCGTCGGGAACGAGCTACTACTCGGCCAACGAGCAGAAGGTGGGCGTGCTGTTCAAGTCGGACGTGGTGCAGGTGCTGCGGGCGGACGTGGTGCTGCTGAACCACGACTACGACTTCGGCGGGCGACCTCCGCTGCGCGTGGACCTGCGCATCCAGCGCGGTGGTGCCAGCGTGGACGTGACGGCGTTGGTCATCCACATGAAGGCGCTCGCCGGTGCCGACGACTACGCGCGGCGCCTGTCGGCCTCCGGGTGGATCAAGGACTACCTGGACCTTCGCCTGCCCACCCAGCGGGCCATGGTGGTGGGTGACTGGAATGACGACGTGGATGTGTCCATGGCGACCAATCCCAGCACCGGACTGAAATATGAATCGCCGTACCGCAACTTCGTGAGCGACTCGGCCAACTACCGGTTCACCACCCAGGCCCTGTCCGAGGCGGGCATTGGCAGCACGGCGAGCCGCAGCACGTTCATCGACCATCAGCTCGTCACCAACGAGATGTGGACCAGCTACGTCCCCAACTCGACCCAGGTGCTGCGGCCGAACATCACGGGCTACCGGAACAACACGTCCGACCACTACCCCATCATCAGCCGCTTCAACTTCGGGAATGCAGGCGGCGGGGGAACGGGGACGGGCGGGACGCAGTACAAGGTGTTCATCAACGAGTACCTGCCGCAGTCGCACAACAAGCCGGGCACCACGACGCCGGATTATGACCAGCAGTTCGTCGAGCTGGTGAACACGGGCACCACGGCGGTGGACCTGGGCGGCTGGAAGATTCACGACGCCAGCTCCTACGCGGGCGAAGACGACACGCGGCACGTATTCCCGGCGGGGACGATGATTCAGCCGGGCAAGTCGTACGTCGTGTACTCGGGTCCGACGGCGGTGCCCGCGGGCGTGACGAACGCCACGGCGGCCTCGGGAGGCGGGCTGTACTTCAACCGGGGCGTCAACACGGGCAGCAGCGGCGACACCGTGTTCCTGGTGCGGCCGGACAACAGTGTGCAGGACAGCGCGGGTTATCAGGACACAGAGGTGGGCATCTCCTACAACCGGAGCCCGGACGGGAGCTCCACGGGAACTTGGGTGCCGCATACGCAGCTGTCGCCCGGTGTTGAGGCTTCGCCTGGGCGGCGGGTGAACGGCACGGCGTTCTAACGAAAACTGCCCGGAGAACGCCGTGGCGCAGCGTTTCTACGCCCCTGTAAGTTCAGGTACCACGCGCCCGGGGCGTCGGCGCCCGGCGTCTTTGTTTCGCCTCGCCGACCTGCTCTGGAAGTCGTGTCGTCGTGCCCTGGCCCCGTGCGTCTCCGCCGAGCAGCCGCGCGATGAGCGCGGTTCGCGACTGAACGCCGAAACGCCGGTAGATGGCCTTCGTGTACTGATTCACGGTGAAGCGGCTGATTCCAAGCTGGGCCGCGATCTGCTTGTCTCCGAGCCCCCATAGGAGCAAGTCCAGTGTCTGCCGTTCGCGCGGCGCGAGCCTGGGATCCAAGGCCGCATCCTCCATGGGAGTCTGAGGGCTGAGCATTCCCCTGCATTCCACGTGGAATACGTGCATCAGCTCACGGTCTGCGTCATCGAAGACGCGCCCACTCAGTCCACGGTGGATGCCAATCCCCTGGACCACGCCCGGTGAATGGGACCACAGGCACGAGTACACCGCGACATCGAGGCCCATCGGGCGCAGGTAATGCTCGACATAGGGAGCGCCATACCAATCACGATCTTCGACGAGTTCTTCGCGCCTCGCGGTGACGACATGACCTGGCGTCGGGGGGCGCTCCATCAGCGAGCGGATGGCTGGGTTAGAGGCACTGCCCGACTCCTGAAGCCCCTTGAGCGCGGACAACGCGCAGCCATCCCAGCCTTCCATCGCGATGAGCGTGAACGCACGGTGCCTGTCAGGTCTGAAGTCATGTTCCAGGACGAACACCCCCGTCTCCGCTCCCAGGATTCTGCACAGGCCGGCGAGGAGATGCCGGGGACGTGCTGACGGCCCCGGTGGCAGCTCATGTGCTTCGTTGACGAGACGAAGCAGTGCGCGGACTTGAGCACTTCGAAGGTAGCTGCCGACCACCGAACCTCCTGCGTCACACTGCATGGGGGAACTCCCTAACTTTAGTGCGTTGCGCGCCAAGCATGCCGAGTCGAAAGATTCGCGCTGGAGTCCTTACTCCAGGAGAAATGCCCATGAAAAGACAACTCAAGCAGGGTGCCCTAGCGCTTATCGTCATCCTCCCCATCGCGGTGATGGCCCGCTCCTTCCCCGCGAGCGGTGGCAGGCCCGTGAGCTGGGAAGATGGAGAGTGTTTCCGAATGAGCGGCAGCGCCATGTACAACAATTGTACGACGCAAAGGCGCTACGAGTTTGCCCTGACGATTGATGGCGCAGGCAGCAAGACGGTGCTCGTCACCGCCTACGGAGCCACTTCCTCGAACAACGTGGGGTGCGCGGTGGCGGGAGTGAATCGGGAAGGCACGCTTGCCTGGGGAGGCACGCGCAAGTGGCTTCCGGGCTTTGGCTCGCGGCAGATCATCACCTTGACGGATGGCTACATGCCCAGCGGGGGGTACATGTACCTCAACTGTCAGGTGGATCCGGGCGGGATGCTCGTCGCGGTGGACCACACGCCGTAACGCGTCACACACCTCGATTCATGACGGAGCGGAGTGCCCGCGAAAGCGCGGGCACTCCGGTTGATGAGGCATGACCAGACATGCGGTGATGATTGGCGCCGCTCTCCTCGGAGGAGGGCTGGCCTACAGTGTCTTCTGGCTCGCGGATGACGGGCACCTGAATCGCCATGAGGCTGGCGGGCCGAGCGCCGCTGAATTGCGCGCGCTGAAGGCGCAGGTCCGTGAACTTGAGACGGCGGTCGCTCATTCCGCTCGGGTGGCGCGTGAGGCCCAGGCGGCCCAGGCCGTGAGAGTCCCAGTGAACAGCCCAGCCGCGCAGGAACAGATACCCGAGCCCCCAAGCCCGTCCAGCGTGGAGCCCTCCATGGAGGCGTCCGAGCCGGAAATGACCGCGGACGAGGTGGTCACCCGGCTGGATGCGCGCTTCTTCAGCGAGGGGGTTGACCCCGCCTGGAGCCGCGAGGCCTCACAGCGAGTGGAGCGGCTCCGCACCCATCTGCCCCAGGGGGCTCACGTCGTTTCCCTGGAGTGCCGCAGCTCCATGTGTCGGCTTGAGATGTCCCATCCAAGCCAGACGTCCTTCCAGCACTTCATTCGCGCGGGGTTAATTGATGACGCAGCCGGATGGGACGGCCCGTTCATGGCTGCAATCAAGGGGGGCCCGGAACAGGCAGGCGGAGTCGCGGCCGTCGCATTCCTCGCACGGGCAGGCGCGGAACTGGCCCCCTGAGCGGAGTGGGCACGGAAGACGCGCGAGAGACATCCTGGCTCACCAGGGGGGCGCTGCGCGTGACTATCGCGTCCATGAGCGCGTCTACCGTCGCCCCTTGAGATTGAAGCGCAACCGCCGGCGTGGACCGCAGGTAGCCCCACTTCCAGCGGCGGCACAGCGCCCGGCAGACTCACCAGTTGCCGCATGAACTTCGGGTTAGGAGCGCGGCCTGTCCACCGAAGCGGATGATGCTCACCAAATGCAAAAACCCATTTACGTCAAACAAATATCAACAACTCCAGCCCGAGCCAATGTCGCACACCTTGAATTCAAACACGCTCACAACGTCGCCCAATACAGCTTCCCCTCCAGAGCCGCTATCCTTGCCTAAGCTCGATGAGAGGCGCGCCTACCGCAGCAATCCCCAGGCCCATTAGTCGCCGAACCTAGCGCGGCCTCGCGCGACACTACTCAGCTTCTCCGAACGCACAGCAGGTTCCTGTGAAGCTTAAGTTCTTTGGGGCCATTATCGGTTAGCAGCTTACGCGGGCGCGCTATCTCCATCTCTACCCTTTGACTTTAGTTGCCCACGATGCCGCCGAACTTCAGGTACAACGATGCCGTGCTTCCGGCCTCTAGCGGTAGCGACATCCGTCACCAAGTATCCTGGGTTGTGATGCACCCAGCCCGCCCTCTCCCCCTCCCCGGCCAGGAATCGCCCGACCGGACACAATGAAAATGCGCCCCATGCGTTATAGGCGCGACCCATTTTGCGACCCCGTTCCGTATCCCATTTTGAAGGGATGACGGACGGCCGGGCATTGGGCTCGAGCCGGCTCGCGACGAGGGACGGAGTTACCGTGCTGCCTGGAAACGACCGGTCCGTCTTGGAGGCTTTCCGCCGAGGGGAGACGTCCGTCCTCACGCAGGTGTACCGAGCCTATTCGCCGGAGGTGCTCCGCTACCTCTCGCGAAAGTTCGCGGTGGGCACGGATGGGGGGACGCGGAGCGCCGCGTTGTCCGCGCTGGATTTGGACGCCGCCCATCAAGAGACGTTCGTCCGGGCCTTCCGGCCCAACATGCGGCAGGCCTATGACGGGGTTCGCCCCTACCTGGGCTTCCTCCTCACGGTGGCGCGCTCGACGGCCATCGACCTGATGCGCGCGTCGGGGCGCGTGTCCCGCGAGGCCGTCCCCATGGACGATGCGCCCGAGCTGCCCCACCTGCCCACCGAGGGCCGGACGCCGGAAGAAGAGGCCCTCAGCACCGAAGTGCGCGACCTGGTCCGCGCCTTCCTCGACACACTCACGGACGAAGGCCGCGCCCTGGCGCAGCTGCGTTTCGTGGAAGGACTTTCGCAGGAATCCGCCGCCCAGCAGCTCCAGCTCACCCGAGGCGAAGTCCGGGTGCGCGAGCGGCGGATGCGGACGCAGTTCACCGAGCATTTGAAGGACTCGGGCTGGCTGGACGCATCGGCCGAGCCCGGGCGGATGGAGCTGGGAGTCCTCCTGGCCTCGCTCGCCTTGTGCGCAATAGGGAGCATGCCCTCATGAGGTGGTACGAGAGACATATCGACGCCAGCCTGACCCGGTGGTCGCTGGGAGACCTGTCCTCCCACCAGTCCGCTCGCCTGCTGCGCCACGCCCACGCCTGCCAGCGCTGCGGTACCCGCTACGAGCGCTGGGCCCAGGCCCACCGCGCCCTGGAGGGCAATGACATCCACACCCCCTCCTCCGTGGAGCTCCAAGCATTGTCAGACGGAGGCCTGGAGGCCGCCCTCGCCGCGGCCGCGCCGGAACAGGCTCCGTCCCGGTGGCCCTCCCTGGCCCTGCTCGGCGGCGCGCTGGCCGCTGTCTTCCTCGCGGTGGTGCTCATCCCCACCGCCACGACGACGCCCGGCGAGTTCGTCGCCCGCGGCGAAGGCACCGCGCCGCCCGGCGTCGCCCTGCGAGTCTTCTGCGCCACCCCGGGCCAGGCCCTGCGCGAGCTGCACGCCGGAGATGCCTGCCGCGCCGGTGCCATGCTGGCCTTCGCCGCCGGTGGCCATGCGCCTTTCACCCACGTCGCGGTCCAGGTCCGCGGCGCCAAGAAAGCGGAGGTGACGGCCGGTCCCTTCCCCCTGTCCGGAGGCCTGGGCAAGGAAGCCCCCCTCGAGCTGACCGTGCCCATGCCAGAGACGGCGGGCACCGTCGAAGTCGTCGCTGTCTTCGCAGGCAGCCCGGCCGAGTCCCTGTCGACCCTGCGCGGTGAACAGACAGAGGGCACGGTGGTGCTCAAGCAGTCAGTGAGGGTAGAGGAAGCTCCATGAAAAAGCTGGGAGTGCTCCTCGGCGCCGCGGCACTGCTGCTAGCCCGTGGTGCCTCGGCCGAAGCCGTGGTTCGCCGCGCCCTGGTCATTGCCCATAACGGGAGCGACGACCCGTCGCTCCCGTCGTTGCGTTTCGCGGATGATGACGGCGTGCTGTGGGCGGAGACGCTTCAACGCCTGGGCGTGGAGACCACGCTTCTGGTGGACCCGGACGAGGCGACACGCGCCACGGCCCGGCCGGTGCTCGCGGGCGCCCGGCCCCCAACGCCAGACGAGGTGAAGCGAGAGGTCGCCCGCCTCCGCGCGGCCAACCTGGTGGACCACGAATTGGGACGCCAGACAGACGTGCTGCTCGTCTACGTGGGCCACGGGAATACAGACGAGGCCGGACGCGCGTACTTCACCCTCGCGGGTGGACGTCTGGATAAAGCAAGCCTTTACGCGGACGTGGTGGACCCGCTCGGCGCCAACTACGTCCACCTCATCGTGGACGCGTGCCGCGCGTCTGGCGTCGTGGGCAGCCGCGGCGGTCAGACAGACGCGGCGGTGCTCGCGGAGCTGCGCGGCATGCTGGCCCGTGAGCAGCTCGCCACCCGGCCCACCGTGGGCGCCGTGTTCGCGGAGAGCGACGACGGCGAGACGCACGAGTGGTCTCGCATCCGCGCGGGCGTCTTCAGCCACGTGGCCCGCTCCGGCCTCATGGGCGCGGCGGACATCAACGGCGACGGCAAGGTGGAGTACAGCGAGCTGGGCGCCTTCGTCACCGCGTCGCTCCAGGGCGTGAAGGGCCTCCCCGCGCGCCTGTCGCTCCACGCCTTCGCCCCCACCCGCGAGCCCCGGCGTCCGCTGGTGGGCCCCGCTCCGAAGGGTCCCAGCCTTCCGCTGCCCGCAGGGCTCGAGCACTCGCGCATCTCCGTCGAGGATTCAGACGGACGGCGGCTGGCCGACGTGCGCCGATCCAAGGACCAGTACGTGCTGCTGCGCCTGCCCGAACGCGACGTGTATTGGATTCGCACGCCCACGCAGGAAGCCCGCATCACCCTGGCCAAGCTGTCCACCAACGGCATCATCGACATGGGCGACCGGGAGCTCCAGGAGCGAGGCCCCGCCGAGGAGGCCCTGCGCAAGGGCTTGTTCGCGGTGCCGCTCGACAAGGATTTCTACGAGCGCTACGTGGCGGTCACCGGGCTCGCGCCCGTGGGCGTATCCCAGGCGTTTCCTCCGAGCGCGGGCGGCACCTTCCCGCGGTTCATGGCGCAGCGGCCCGACACAATGGGGGGTTGGGACCTGGGTTGGACGGGGCAGCAGGCACCGCTCGGATTGAGCACGCTGGCCACCGGCCCCACGGTGACGTGGCGGCGCGAGGCGCCCCTGCCGTCGCTCTACTACGGCGCGCGCGCCTCCTATGGCCTGACGCCCCTGGCCACCGACGACATCCGCACCCACCGGGGTGCGCTCCTGGGCCTCCTGGGCGCACAGGCACCGGCCCGCCTGCGCGTGCCGCTGTTCCTGGAGGCGGGAGCGGGCTGGGGCTTTCTGGGAATCACTCGCGGACAGGTGCGCATGGGCGACCCCACCGTGCTCTCCATGTACACCGCCGCGGGGGTGACGGGAGCGCTGGCGGGGGTGCGGCTGCGTCTGGCGGCCACGCTCACTTATGACCGCGTCACCCTGGACCAGCGCAATTACTGGGACCGCGCGTTCGGCTTCGAGCTGGCGCTGCGACGCTGAGAGAATTGCTCATGAAACGCATGTGGATGGTGATGCTCGTGCTCGTCACGGGGTGTGACGGCATCGAGTTGGAGCGGCTCGTCCGGCAGCACCCGCCGCTCACCCGGCTGGAACCCGAGCCCGCGGGCGCCAACTGCGTCCACGGTGGCCATTTCGTCCGCACGGGCCTGGACCTGAACGACAACGGCGTGCTCGACGACGGCGAAGTGACCGTCACCCAATACGCGTGTGTCACCTCCATCCCCGGCGTGCTGATGCGCGTGCAGGAAGAGCCCCCCGGTGAGAACTGCACCGAGGGCGGCAGGGTGTACCGCGCGGGCCAGGACTCGAATGGCAATGACGAGTTGGAGGACAGCGAGGTCACTCGCGAGGTCTACGGCTGCGCCAGCTCGGAGGCCGTGGTCACCCGCGTACGGCCACGGGAGCCGCTCCTCTTCCCCTGCGGGGAGAACGGCGCCGTGGTGGAGGCGGGACAGGACCAGGATGGCAACGGCGTGCTGGACGACTCCGAGGTCCGGGCGACGTCCAACCTCTGCGTGCTCCCCTCCGAGGTCTGGCTGCGTCAGGCAACGGCACCGGCGGGCACCGCGTGTCCCACGCCCAGCACCCAGGTGGACGTGGGCACCGACGCGGACGCGGACGGCCTGTTCGAAGACGAAGAGGTGATGTCATCCATGTTCGTGTGCCAGCCCCTCCACACGCTGGACGGCAATTACCGCGTGCGCAACGCGGTGGACCTCGTGGCGCTGGAGGGCATCTCCCGCGTGCGCGGCAGCCTCTACTTCGACGCCGAGTCCGCCACGGAGGTTCACCTTCCGGACTTGATGATGGTCGAAGGCGCGCTCGAAATCGTCGACACGCCGCTCGAGCGTCTGGAGATGCCCTCGCTGCGCCTCGTGGCCGGCCCGCTCACCGTCGCCAGAAACCCCACGTTGACCACGCTGACCCTGGGCAGCGGCAGCCGCGCTCCGCTCTGGGTCTGGGGAGATTTCAGCCTGGTGTCCAATCCGTTGCTTCCCACGCTCGTGGGCGTGAGCGCGGTCCTTCCTGGCAGCAACATCGTCCTGAGAGACAACGATGCCCTCGAAGGAGGTTACTTCACATACGTCTCCGCGCTCCTCGGCAGCATCACCCTGGAAGGCAACGCGAAGCTCTCCACCCTTCCCTTCCGGCACCTCGAATGGCTGGGCGGCTCCCTGAACATCATCGAGAACTCCGCCCTGAGCACCCTGAGCGGAACAGTGCTGCATACGGTCGTGGGAGACCTGGTCATCGAAAACAACGAGGTCCTCTCCGGGTTGTGGGGCATGCCAGCGCTGACGTCCATTGGCGGAGGCCTCCACGTGCGGGACAACACCAATCTGCGCTCGGTGGAAGGCATGAATGAACTCACCCAGGTGGGGACGCTCGAGTTCGATCGCAACCCCGCGCTGGAAGCCGCGGGGGCGTTCCCCAAGCTGGAGCGCGTCACCTCCGGCATGCGGTTCAATTCCAACGCCGTGTTGAAGGACCTGTGGGGGCTCCAGAAGGTGCAGAACAGCGGCTTCCTGTTCATCGGCAACAACCCACAGCTCTCCCGGCTGATGGGCTTCGACCGGCTGCTCTCGCTGAAGGTGCTGACCTTGGAGAACAACGCGAGCCTCACCGACCTGTCGGACCTCGTCCTCCTCCAATCGGTGGAGGAGCTGTTTGTGCTCTCCAATGAGAACCTGCTGCGCCTGGACCTGAATGCCCTGGAGAGCGTCACCAGCATCTTCACCGTCACGGAGAACCCCCGGCTCCCCACCTGCCTGGCCGTGTCGCTCGCCGCACGGGTCAACATGGGCGGCGCGCCGGAGATTCGCGGCAACGACAGCTCAACCCCCTGCGATTGAAGGCCTCCCAGCGGCGACTCCCGTCACGAGGAAGAGAGAAGCACCCATGCGATGGACCTGGATGGCGGTGGTACTGCTGGCGGCGGGCTGTGACGGCATCGACGTGCGGAAGCTCGTCACTCAGCACGAGGCACGCACGCGGGTGGACGCCGAGCCGGCCGGAGACCGCTGCCCGCTCGGCGGCAGGGTCTTTCTCGCGGGCCTGGACCTGGACGACAACGGGGTGCTCGACGACGCCGAAGTCACGAGCACCGAGTACGTCTGCACCACGCCCACGCCCGGAGTGCTGGTGCACATGCAAGACGTGCCGCCCGGTGAGCAGTGCCCTCACGGCGGCCACGTGTCGCGCGCTGGCCAGGACGTGAATGGCAACGATGTCCTGGAAGACGGCGAAGTCACCCGGGAAGTGTACGGCTGCACCGAGCCAGTCTCCCCGCCTGTGATTCACCGAAGCCAGCATCAGCCGCCGTCGGCGACGGTCCCGCCGTGGCTCTGTAGCTGGGGCCGCACCTGGGTGGAGGCCGGCCCTGACGCGAACGGCAATGGCCTCCTCGATGAAGACGAGGTCCGCGCCATGGAGAGTGTCTGCGTGGAGCCGACCCGGCTCATGGTCGTCTACGTGCCCGAGTTCGCCGGAGCGACCTGCCCCCAGGGTGGCACGGGCATCCGGCTGGGCGTGGATTCGAATGACGATGGCGCGCTCCTGGGGCCCGAGGTCCACAAGACCGCCTTCGTCTGCGAGGCCCTGCACACGCTCCACGGCGACTACACCGTGCGGACCCCCGCGGACCTCGCCGCGCTCCAGCGCATCTCCCGCATCCAGGGGTCGCTCCTGATCAACGACGCGTCCATCACCGAGCTGAGCCTGCCGGGGCTCGCGGTGGTGGACCGCACCCTGCGCCTCTGGAACAACCAACTCCTGACCTGGGTGGACCTGCCCGTCCTGCGCTTCGTGGGCGACGACCTCGATGTGACAGCCAACTCCGCGCTGGACAGGCTCCAAGCGGGCGGCGCCAACCATCAACGGCTGTTCGTGGGCCAGGGCGTCCTCGTGAGCAACAACGACCGGCTGCGCAGCCTGAGCGGGCTCGTGAGCGTGTCGCCTCGGGAGAGCCTGCTGGTGGTGGGCAATGATGTCCTGGCGTTCCACCCCAAAGAGGATTCCGTGCTCGTCAACGTCGACAACCTCATGGGCTCGCTCACCGTCGCCGACAACAACGCGTTGCAAGCGCTTCCCTTCTCGAACCTCTTCCATGTCGGCGGCAACGTCCGCATCTCGGGGAACCCGGCGCTGCGCTCCCTGGAAGGACTCTCCCCGCGGAGCATCGGCGGCGCGCTCGTCATCAGCGAAAACGAGGCCCTGCAGGCGCTCTCCAGCCTCGCGCCGGTCCGTCACCTGTCCGAGCTGCGCGTGATGGGAAACCCCGCCTTGACGACCCTGGAGGGCCTGAGCGGCCTGAGTACACTCGCTTCGCTTCGCGTGTCGGACAACACGAGCCTCGCCCGGCTCGACCTGAGCAACCTGCACCAGGTCAGCCAGGCCTTCGACGTCACGAACAATCTCGAACTCGCCTCATGCCTCGCGACGGCGCTCGCGTCCGCCGTGTACACGGGCGACGCCGGGCAACTCCTCATCAGCGGCAATGACGACACCGCCACCTGCGGCGAGTGACACTCCGAAAGGTGCCTGGCGATGCGATGGACGTGGATGTTGGCGCTGGTCCTGGCCGCCGGGTGTGACGGCATCGACCTGCGCCGGCTCGTCGAGCAGCACGAGGCGCGCACCCGGGTAACCGACGAGCCCTCCGGCCCGAACTGCGAGCACGGTGGGAAGGCCGTGCGCTCGGGGCTGGACTGGGATGATGACGGCGTGCTCGACGACGACGAGGTGACAGGTATCGAGTACATCTGCGCCACGCTCTCACCAGGCGTGCTGGTGCGCACGCGGCAGCTCCCTCCCGGTGAGCCCTGTGCGCTGGGCGGGCAGCTCACCCTGGCGGGGGCGGACCTGGATGGCAACGGCCTCCTTTCGGATGACGAGGTGACGCGCGAGGTCCACGGCTGCATGGAGCCGGCGCCTGTCCTCGCCCGCGTGCGCCCGCTGCTGCCCCAGCCCTTCGTCTGCCGGTACGACAACGCGCTCCTGGAGGCAGGCGCGGACCTCAATGGGAACGGCGTGCTCGATGACAGCGAGCTCCGGGCGGCTGCCCGCTTCTGCGCGGACCCCGCGGCGACGCTGCTGCGCCAGCGGCCAGAGCCCGCGGGCCCGAACTGCACCACTGGAGGCACCCGGGTGGAGGCAGGCGTGGACACCAACCTGGACAAGGTGCTCGACGACACCGAGGTTCTCGCGGCCGCCTTCGTGTGCCAGTTGTCGGGGACCCATGACGGGATGTACGTGGTGGAGAACGCGGCCGACCTGGAAGCGTTGAAGTCCCTCTCCATCATTCGCGGTGAGCTCTCCATCGAGCACACGGATGTCACGACGGTGGTGCTGCCCGGCCTCGTATCGGTGGAAGGTCCGCTGTTCATCCACGACAACCCGGCGCTGACGCGAGTGGAGCTGTCTGGGCTTCGCTACGTGGGGGGATCGTTGAGCATCCGCGGCAGCAACCCGCTCAACGAGGTGCGCGTCGGACCGCAGACACCGGAGGCGCTTCCAGCCGTTCGCGTCGAAAGCCTGACGCTCTACTCGCTCCCCGCCCTGTCGTCCCTGAGCGGCGTGGCCGCCGTGGCGCCCCACTTCGACCTCACCCTGTGGAACACCGGCGTGCAGTGGAGCCCCAACGCGTTCCCCCACGTCCAGGTGCTGGCGGGCACGCTCACCGTTCACGCGAACGCCGCGTTGGAGAAGCTGCCGGTGTCCCGTCTGACGGAGGTGGGAGGGAGCGTCACTATTTCGGGCAACCCGATGCTTCAATCCCTGGAGGGGCTGGGACCTCTGACGAGGGTCGGCGGCATGCTCGACATCTCCAGCAACAAGGCCCTCACGCACCTCACCGGACTGGAACACCTGACGGTGGTGAAGGACCGCATCATCGTGATGAACAACGCCCGGCTCCTGGACCTCCGCTTCGATGCCCTCTCCGAAACAGGCGCGCTCGCCGTGGCGGGCAACGCAGCGCTGGAGCAGGTGGGCCCGATGCCGTCGCTGCTCCGGGTGCATGGGGACGTCACCCTGGCGGAGAACCCACGGCTGCTGCGCGCGGCGGACCTGCCAAAGCTCCAGAGCATGGGTGGCGCGTTGTTCGTCAACCTCAACCCGCTGCTGACGGACCTGTCTGGCTTTGAGCAAGTGACGTGGATGCGCGGCCTGTACGTCAAGGGCAATGACGCGCTGGAGCACCTGAGCACCCTGGGCTCGCTCCACACCCTGGGCACCCTGGAGGTGCGGGGGAATCCGGCGATGACGGCGCTGAACCTGGAGGCACTCGCGCACGTGCGCGACGCGTTCATCGTCACGGACAACGCCCGGCTCCCCTCGTGCTGGGCCACGATGCTCGCGGACGGCGTCTACACCGGGCCGCCGGAGGAGCGCTTCATCGGGAACAACGACAGCGTCACGCCTTGCCACCTCCAGGCTGGCCGGTAGCGCGCGGCCCGGAACGGTGCTTGCCCGTGCGGGAAGCGCGGTCCTACAGTGCCGGCCTCCACCAAGGCCGCCATGACGATCCCGAGTCCACCGGCGTCGAGGGAATCCGCTTCACCGGCGCTCGCCCCGACTCCGCCCGCCCCCACCCTTGCGCCTTCTCCTTCACCCGCGAGCCGGTGGGCGCCCTGGGGCGCCGCGCTGGGTGGACTGGCGTGGTTCCTCTGGCTCGGCGGTGGCCGGGCGATTCCGCCCACGCGCATCGACTGGATGATACGCGAGGACTGGGCGGCCTCCGGTTTCGGCTGGCTGTTCTACCGCAACGCCCCGTGGGGCCTGCCGCTCACGAGCTCGCCCAATCAGCTCTTCCCGCATGGCACCTCCGTGGCGCTCACGGACGGCAATCCCCTGCTGGCGGTGCTGTTCAAGCCCTTCAACGCGCTGCTGCCCGCTGACTTCCAGTACCACGGCCTCTGGCTGGCGCTGGGTTTCGCGCTCATGGGCTGGTTCGGCGCGAAGCTGGTGTCCGTCGTTTCGTCCCGCCCCACGCACCAGTTGCTGGGCGGTCTGCTGCTGGCCCTGGCTCCGCCCATGGCGGCGCGACTGGGGCACCTGACGCTGTGCTCGCACTGGCTGCTGGTGGCCATGATGTGGCTGCACCTGCGCGACACACCGGACGCCCACGCGGCGAAGCGGAGCCTCCTGTGGGCCGCCGCGTTGAACGCCGTGGGCGCGGGCACGCATCCGTACCTGGTGGCCATGCTCGCGCCGCTGGCCATGGCGCTGACCGTGCGCCTGGCCCTGGGCCGCGTCATCAGTTGGGGACGCGCGCTGCTGGCCTCGGTGGGCATCGTCGTGCTGGACGTGCTCATCTTCGCCCTCTTCGGCTACTTCGTCGGCAGCAACCTGGGCGCGGAAGGCTTCGGCCAGTTCTCCGCCGACCTGACCACGCTGTTCAATCCCACGGACTGGTCGCGACTGCTGCCCTCGCTGCCCGTGGCGCGGCGGCAGGGCGAAGGCTTCGGCTATGTGGGCGCGGGGGCGCTGCTGCTCGTGGTGCTCTCCGTCGTGGGTGCGGCGCTTCGCTTTCGCACCCTGCGCGACCTGCCCTGGCGGCGGGGACTGCCCTTCGCGGTGGCGGTGCTGCTGCTGGCCGTCTACGCGCTGTCGTCCCGGGTGACGTGGACGGGCCAGGTGGTGGTGGACCTGGGCGGGCTGTACGAGCCCTTCTCGCGGCTGACGTCCGCGTTCCGCGCGTCCGGGCGCTTCATCTGGCCGCTGTGCTACGCGGTGATGGGCGGCGCCCTCCTCCTGTGGCTGCGGCAGTGGCGAGAGCGCGCCTGGGTGGGGACGGCGGTGCTCGCGCTGGTGGTCGCCGTGCAGGCCTACGATGTGCGCCAGGACAAGAGCGAGCTGCGCCGTCGCCCGGAAGGTTTCCGTCGGCTCCAGGCCCCGGAGTGGGCGGAGCTGAAGGGCCACTACCAGCACCTGGCCCTCTTCCCGCCGCAGGTGCAGTGGGTGTGCCCCTACAACGAGCCGCTGGTCAACGCGACGGGGTACATGGCCTACCGGCTGGGCCTCACCTTCAACAGCGGCTACGTCACTCGGACCCCACCGTCGATCGCCGAGGAGTGCAACGCCACCATGCGCCCTGGCGGCGTGGACGGGGACACGGTGTACGTCGTGGTGCGTCAGCAGGTGGGCGCCTTCCTCCGGGCGGGCGCGCGCTGCGGGATGCTGGAGGGGCTGCCGGTGTGCGTGGCCGGGCAGCGGAACGACGCCTTCGCTCAGGCGTTGACGCGGCAACCCTTGCGATAGCGCGGGGCCCCGCCGAATCCGATGGACTCCCTGGCGGGGACAGGCAGCATCCCGGCGTATGGGAAGTGACGACATCGTCGCGGCGTTGCGCCAGGTTCCGCTGTTCGCCCGGCTCACCGGAGAACAGCTCCGCTGGATGGCGGACCATGGCCGTCAACTCCACTTCCCCGCTGGCACACGTATCGCCGAGCAAGGCGCCGCCGCGGATGGCCTGTCCGTCATCATGGAGGGCCACACGCAGTGGAGCCGCCGCACCGGCACGGAGAGCGTGCCCACGTTCACGCTGGAGGCCGGCGACCTCTTCGGCGAGCTCATCCTCTTCCTGAACGCGCCCTACCCCCACAGCGGTGACGCGGTGACGGACGTGCGCCTGTTCCGGATGGAGCCGGCCACCTTCTGGGAGCTGCTGCGGCTGGCGCCCGGACTCAGCCGGGGACTGATGGAGCTGGCCTCGCAGCGCTCCCAGCAGCAGGCGCAAGACGTCCGTCCTCAGTCGGAAGTGCTGCCCGTGGGCCGCATGGCGGCCGAACTGGGCGCCGAGCTGGGCAGCCCCGCCGCGGCGGCCCGGCGGAGCGCGGCGCGGCTGGGCGAGCTGATGGCCACGGTGTCCGCGCGCGCCATGGCCCTGGGCGACCACGGCCTGTCCCTGCCCCAGCGCAGCGTCCTGCTGGCGCTGCCTCGGGAAGCGGCGGAGCGCGGGCGGACCTCTCCGCCGCTGGAGCCCCTGGCCCGCGCCGAGCGCGAGGAAGCGCTGGGCTCCTGGTTGGAGGCGCGCGGCGTGGCGGATGCGTGGGATGCGGCGCCCGCGCTGGTGGCCTCCGGACTGGACGTCGCGTGGCTGGAGTCGGTGGCGACGCGCGTGGGCGGGGCGCTGCTGGGCGACGTGCTCGCGTGGCTGGTGGTGGCGGTGAGCTGTGACGTGCTCATGGCGGAGGTGACGCGAGGAACGGCGCGCGTGTCCGCACTGGTCGAAGGCGTGAAGGCCTATGCCTTCATGGACCCGGTGCCGCGTGAGGACGTGGACATCCACGAAGGACTGGAGAACGCGCTGGCGGTGCTGGGCCACCGGCTGCGCGGAGAGCACCTCACGGTGGAGCGTGAGTACGACCCGCGCCTGCCCCGGGTGAAGGCGGAAGGCGTCGCGCTCGACGAACTGTGGACGCAGTTGGTGCTCAATGCGCTGGAGGCGCTGGGCGAGCGCGGAGGCCGCGTGCGACTGCGCACCTGGAAGGATGCCGCGCACGTGGTCGTCGAGGTCTCCGACGACGGGCCGGGCATTCCCAAGGACTTGCTGCCGCGCATCTTCGAGCCCTTCTTCAGCACGAAGCCCCATGCGGCGGGCATGGGCCTGGACGTCTGCCGGCGCATCGTCGAGCGCCATGGCGGCGACCTGTGCGTGCGCGCCGAGCAGAGCGGCACCCGCATCCAGGTGCGCTTGCCGGCGTAACCACCGCGGTCAACGCGCCCGCGCCCGGGGCTTCATCGCCCCCTGACGAAGCTGTCCGCGAAGCCCTCGGAGAGGGAGCCCACCGCGCTCAGTCCTTGGGGCCGAGCGCCGCCACCGCCGCGGCCATCACCTGCTTCACGGGGACGCCCGCGGCCTCCGCCACCTGGCGGCAGTCCTCGAACTCCGGGTGGGCATTGAGCACCACACCCTGGCGCAGCCCGCGCTTCACGCGGACCTTGCCCCACGGCGTCTCTACCTCCACCCAGTCGCGCTCCAGCGCCTGACGCTCCACGCGGTGGTAGCGCACGCCCAGCGTGGTGGACTCGCGCAGCACCACGTCCACGATGGCTTCGCGCGTGCCGCCCTCCACCAGCGCGCTCAGCAGGTGCCCCGGCCGGCTCTTCTTCATCACCACCGGCGTCACCCACGCGTCCATCGCGCCCACCGCGAGCAACCGCTCCAGCAGGTGCCCCAGCAACTGCGGCGTGGCGTCGTCCAGGTTGGCCTCCACCACCCAGAGCCCTTCGTTGCGGGCCTGCTCCAGCCGGCCCAGCGACGCGCGCAGCACGTTGGGCCGGTCCTTGAAGTCCTTCGTTCCGACGCCGTAGCCCACCTTCTCCACGATGAAGTCCGGCGGATGGCCGATGTGCGCCAGCACCTTGAGCAGCGCCGCGCCCGTGGGCGTCGTCAGCTCCCCCACGCCCTCGAAGCGCACGGGCACGTCCCGCAGCAACTCCAGCGTCGCGGGCACGGGAATGGGCATGGCGCCATGGGCCACGCGGATGGTGCCGCTGCCCAGCGGCGGCGGCGCCGCATGGACCTCCGGGTTGCCCAGCAGCTCCAGCACCACCGCCGCGCCACAGATGTCGACGATGGAGTCCACCGCGCCCACTTCATGGAAGTGGATGTCGTCGATGGACACGCCGTGGACCTTCGCCTCCGCCTCGCCGATGGCGCGGAACACCGCCAGCGCCCGCTCCTTCGCGCGCGGGGGCAGCGTGTCCGCCTCCTCGATGAGGCGCCGGATGTCCGCGTAGGCGCGGTGCGGATGGGCCTCGCGCGCATCCAGCACGACGTCCAGGTGCGTGCCGCTGATGGCGTGGCGCACCGCGCGGCTCACCGCCAGCTTCCAGCCCGGGACGCGCAGGCCCGACAGCGCGCGCTCCAGCTCCGCCGGGGAAATGCCCAGGTCCAGGCCCGCCGCCAGGAACATGTCCCCGGCGATGCCACCCACCGGCTCCAGGTAGAGGATGCGTCGCATGGTGCTCACCTGCGTCCCTTCGTCCGGGAGATGAGGGCGGCGTAGAAGCCACCGCCAAAACCGTTGTCGATGTTCACCGTGGCCACGTTGGAGGCGCACGAGTTCACCATGGCCAGCAGCGCGGACACACCCTTGAAGTTGGCGCCGTAGCCCACCGACGTGGGCACCGCGACCACGGGAATCCCCACCAGTCCGCCCAGCGCGCTGGCCAACGCGCCCTCCATGCCCGCCACCACCACGGCGGCATGGCACTCCTGGATTTCCTCGCGGCGCCGCAACAGCCGGTGGATGCCGGCCACGCCCACGTCGTAGACGCGCCGCACCTCCGCGCCCATGGCCTCGGCCGTCGTGGCCGCCTCTTCCGCCACGGGGATGTCGCTGGTGCCCGCCGTCACCACGGCCACGCGGCCCGCGCGCACCTTGCCCTGCTTGAGATGGAAGATGCGCGCCACCGGGTGGTACTCGCCCTTGGGGAAGCGCGCCACCAGCGCCTCCGCCTTGTCCGGCTGGAGCCGCGTCACCAGCACCGTCTGCTTGCGCTCCACCAACGCCCCGACGATGCCCAGCAGTTGCTCCACCGTCTTGGGCTCACCCAGCACCACCTCCGGGAAGCCGAAGCGCAGGTTGCGGTGCGTGTCGAGCGTCGCGTACCCCAGCTCCGCGAAGGGCAGGTCCTTCAACTTGCCCACCGCGTCGTCCACGGAGACGCGGCCGGACTTCACACTGCCCAGGAGCTGTTTCAGCGCCTTCTCATCCATGGGCGCCCGTCTAGCTCGAAACGGGCTACACGCCCAGCCGCGCCAGCAGGTCGCGGATGCTGTCCCGCGCCAGCACCAGCAGCAGCTGTCCCCCCACCGGAGGCGCCGCGGTCGCGAGGAAGCGGGCCTCCAGCACCACCACGCTGCTGGCGTCGCCCTCCACCTGCCCCACCGCGTCGGACACCACGTCCCGCGCGCGGCCTCGCCGCACCGTGGGCACCGTGGGCACCAGCTTCCAGCCCGTCAGCCGGCCCATGGCGGACAGGCAGGCGCTGGCGACGATGTTCGCCGTCTCCGCCATCACGCTGTCCCGTTCGGCCTGATGAGTCACGGGCTGTCCCTCCAGGAGCAGCGCCTCCAGCGCGGCTCCGTCCTGCTGGGGCAGCACCAGCAACAGGGCACCCCGCAGCCCGCCCTGGATGCCGAGCCACCCCGACACCACCGGCGCGGCTCCGCCCAGAAGCTCGGCGGCGTCGGAGGGACCTGTCAGCAGTACGCGGGGAATGGAGAGGTCCACCTTGCGTCCCCCCATCAACCGGGAGAGCGCATTGGCCGCGTGGCCACAACCAATGTTGGCCACCTCGCGCAGTGCGTCGAGTTGCGCGTCGCTGTGCAGGGGCTGGCTCACGCGGACAGTAACCTCGGCACGTCCAGGATGAACACCGGACGCCCACTTCCCAGAATGGTGACGCCGGACAGGCCGGGCAGCAAGTCCAGGGGCCGCGACAGCGGCTTGAGCACCACTTCCTCCTGTCCCAACAAGCGGTCCACCGCCAGGGCCACCCGGCCGGAATCCCCGTCCATCACCACGAAAGGCCGGGCTCCCAGTCTCCGGGGGGCAGGTACGCCCACCAGCGCATCCAACGAATGGACCGGCAGCAGCGAATTACCATGGGGCAGCAGGGCCGTCTCGCGGCTGCGGCTGAGTGACTCGCCGTCCGCCTCCGTCGCACCCACCACCTTGGCGATGGGCAGGCCGAAGACCTCCTCGCCCACCTCCACCAGCAGCAGGTGCACCACCGCGACCGTCAGTGGAAGTCGCAGGGTGAAGCGGGTGCCCCGGCCTCGCTCGCTGTCGATTTCGAGCGTGCCTCCGACGTTCTCCACCACGCGCTTCACCGCGTCCATGCCCACACCGCGGCCGGAGATGTCGGTGATGTCCTTGGCGGTGGAGACGCCCGGAAGGCACGACAGCATGAAGGCCTCGCGGTCCGTCAGGCGCGCCGCGGCCTCCGCCGAGAGCAGGCCTCGCGACACCGCGGCGTTCTTCAGCTTCGCGGGGTCCATGCCGCGGCCGTCGTCCTCCAGCTCGATGATGACGCGGTCCCTGGCGCGCTTCACCGCCACCAGCACCCGGCCCCGTGGGCCCTTCTTCGCGACGGCGCGATCCTCGGGCGCCTCCAGGCCGTGGTCGATGCAGTTGCGCAGCAGGTGGAGCAGCGGGTCCGACAGCTCCTCGAGGATGGCCCGGTCGAGCTCGATTTCCGCGCCGGTGATGACCAGGTCGACCTCGCGCTCCTTGCGACGGGCGATGTCTCGCGCTGCCCGAGGCAGCCGGTCGGTGATGAGGGACAGCGGCGTCATGCGCGCCGTCATCACCTTGTCGTGCAGGTCCTTCACCAACGTGTGCAGCCGGTAGACGCCCTCTTCCAGCGCGGGGCGTGTGTTCTCCGGCAGCACCTTGCCCACCTCACGCAGGCGGGCCGTGGCAAGCATCAGCTCACCCACGGTGTCGAGGAAGTAGTCGAGGAGCTCCGTGCGCACGCGCACCGTGCGCGACGCCGTGTCCGAGGGCGCTCGGGCGCCGTCGGGGACAGGCACCAGGGTGGGCTGCACCACGGGCGCGGCCACCGCGGGCTTCACCGAGATGACCTCCACCTCGGCCACGTTCTTCAGCGCCGCGTGGATGCCCGCTTCGCCCGCCGGGGTCTCCAGCTCCAGTTGAATGTTGCCGTCTGGGATGCGGCCGGCTTTCAGCTCCTCCAGCGCGGGCCGGAGTTCCACCAGCGTGCCCAGGTTGGTGAGGCGCTTGTGGACGAGGAAGGCGCGCACGCCGGGCACCTGACAGGTGGGCGCGATGCGAAGCCGCACCGCCCAGCGCTGGGCCAGCGTTTCCGGGAGCGGCGCGCTGGCCGCGGCCTTCAGGGAGTTGGCCAGGTCGGGCGTTGGGGTCGCGGTTCCGGCGTCGGCGCCGGGCGCGTCCGAGGCCCGGCGCGTGGACAGCGGCACCACCACGCCTCCGGTGGCTCCGTCCGGGGATGATGGGGCGCTGGTGCCGTGCGCTCCATTCGGCGCGCTGGAGGTGGCGGAGGGACCGGGCCCGCCGTTCATCAGATTGGGACTGGCCAAGCCGGGCCCCGCACCGTCAACACCGGTGCCGCTGGCCACGCCTGGGCTGGCACTGCCACCCGCGGCGCCCGCGCCTCCGTCGACGCTGCTCCGGGTGCCGCTGCCAGCAGTTCCGCCACCGTGCGTTGAGGCAGGGCTGGCACCGGCGCCTGTAGGGCCCGAGCCGCCAGCTCCGCCCGCAGCGCTCGACCCACTTCCTGCTGCGCCGCTCGTGCCGCCACCGGTGCCTGAGCCGCCAGCTCCGCCTGAGCCGCCCGCTCCGCCACCCGTGCCCGAGCCATCCGAGCCAGACCCCGAGCCTCCGCCGGGGCCATCCGAGCCCGTGCCATCCGAGCCGCCGCCCTCCGGCTTCAGCGCCGTCACCTTCGCGACGCGCGTGGCGGCCGGGGCCTGGCCCGTCATGGTGGTGACGCGCTGGCTGAGCTGCGTCAGGAGCGCCGCGGAATCATCCGGCTGCTTGCCCTCCGCCACCGCGCGCACCTGCGCGAGCATGGTGTCGGCGGCGGTGAGCAGCAGGTCCACCAGGTCGCGGTCCAGGCGGCCGCGGTCCTGACGGACGGCGTCCACGAGGTCCTCTACGCGGTGCGCCACGATGGCGATGGGCTCGAAGCCCATGGACGACGCCATGCCCTTGACCGAGTGGGCATGGCGGAACATCGAATCCACCGCGCTGGACGAGCCCTCGCGCTCGAGCTCCACGAGGTCACGCCCGAGCGCCTCCAGGTGGTCGGTCGCCTCGGAGATGAAGAGCCCGAGGTAGCGGGACATGTCCATCGTCATGGACCCGGCCTCGTGTCAGGAAGGGTGGACAGCCCGCGCCAGGGCGCAGCCGCTCACGTCTCGCCCAGGACCTTCTTCACCACGGCCAGCACGTCCTCGGCCCGGAACGGCTTGACGATGAAGTCCGAGGCGCCCGCCTCGATGGCCTCCATCACCAGGCTCTCCTGCCCGAGCGCGGAGCACATGATGACCACCGCGCTGCTGTCCGCCTTGATGATCTCTCGCGTGGCCTCGATGCCGCTCTTGAAGGGCATGACGATGTCCATCGTCGTGAGGTCGGGCTTGAGCTCCTTGTACTTCTCCACGGCCTCCAGGCCGTTGGCCGCCTCACCGACGACCTCGAACCCCCCAGACGCAAAGATGTCCTTGATCATGTTGCGCATGAAGATGGCATCGTCGACGACCAGGACCCGCTTAGCCATGTGAAGAACTCCGCCTCCGAATCACCTAGAGGAGCGCGGACACTAGCATCCGCGCTTTCCAGGGGGCTACTCACTTGGAATGGGTGAACAAGGCAACCACCGCGGCGTCCAACCCTTCTGGGTCCAGGACAGTCACTCCCAGGCCACCCAGCCTGGCGACGCCCCGGATGGCAGGCGTCATCTTTCCTGGCGCCGTGCTCACCCGCTCCACCGCTTCGATGCCATCTACGTCTGTTACCAACAGTCCCAGGTCTCTGCGCCCGCGGTCCAGTAGAACCACCCGTCCGGGCGGGGTAGGACCCTCGGGAAGACTCAGAAGCTGCCGCAGCTCTACCACTGTCACGACCCTGCCGCGCAGATTCATTACGCCTGTAATGGCCAGTGGCGCACGCGGCACACGGGTGAAGCGCTCGGGAGGCACGACGACCTCCCGCACCGCCGAGAGCGGCAACCCGTAACGCTCCTTCTCCACCCGGAAGATGACGTGCCGCACAGGAGTAACGTTCTATCCACTCTGGAATGACCGGCCCGATTCGCTACCGCTTCGACCGGGACGAACCCGCCGCGCCCCGCTTCGCCGTGGACGTCTGCTTCGCGCCGGCCCGCCTGGTGGGACCTTCGCGCGCCGGGGCCGGCTTCGCCACGGATTTCTTCCCGCCCGCCGCCGCCTTGCCCGGTGCGGGCTTCTTTCCGGCCGCTGACGTCCGTGCCACGGCCCGCCCCGCCGCTACACCCGTGTGCCGCGTGCGCCACTGGCC